>SPDA01000379.1 GCA_004525155.1 Spirochaetales bacterium | reverse complement strand
GCCGAATACATGATGATAGCCTTTGAAAGCTCCAATACCCTGGTGCTGGAAAGTCTCGCGGCCTTGCAGGATGCGGTTACGCGAATCGAAGCCCTGCAGGAAGTAAAATCGGTAATAAGCCCCTTTAATTTAATTACGTTTCAGAAAGACGGAAAACGGCTGCAGATAATGCCCATGTCCCCGGGAAACCGGGCCCCGAAAAACGACGAGGAATTGGAGAAATTTAAAGACCGCCTTTTAAAGGATCCCTTTGCAAAAAAAATGGTTATATCCGAGGACGGTACCGTGTTGAGCGTGGTGATGTCCATGCTGACTGTGGCCGATCCCCTGAATTTCATGGACAGGCTCGACGCCGCCCTTCTGGGGCTCGATGATTATTACACGGTACATGTAACCGGCGCTCCGGCTT
Source organism: Spirochaetales bacterium (assembly GCA_004525155.1). Lineage (GTDB taxonomy): Bacteria > Spirochaetota > Spirochaetia > SPDA01 > SPDA01 > SPDA01. The sequence continues at coordinate 3,096 of SPDA01000379.1, read as the reverse complement.
TGGGGAAGGGAGTCCAGACGTATCTGACGAGGGACCTTTCAAAACTTATCCTTCTTGCCGTTGGCATAATCCTGGTCATTTATTTCCTGAGTTTCAGGGCCTACAGGGCCCCAATTCTCGCTCTTGCGGTAGTCGGTATCGGCACCGTCTGGAGCCTCGGCGCCATGTCCCTGCTCGGTTTTTCCATTACCGTTGTCAGTAGTGTAACCCCGACACTGGTTTTGACGCTGGGAAGCAGCTACAGCATTCATATTTTTAATCAGTACTACAGGGATGCGGTGTGTCACGAGGCTGATGACGTAAAGTCCAAGCAATGGATTGCCGATGCTGTCGTGAATATCGGCCGCACGATACTTCTCGCTGCCGGCACCACGGTGATCGGTTTCTTGAGCCTGCTCGCAACTGAACTCAAGGCCACCAGGGAATTCGGCATAGCCACGAGCATCGGTATCGCCTCCTCCGCGCTGCTCTCCTTTTTCTTCCTTCCCGCGGTTTTGTCCAGGCTCAAGTCCCCTTCCATGAGGCAGAAGGAAAAAGTACTGGAAGGCGCTATAACCCGTCTTATGGCCAGGATTAGCGATTTTGTACTGAACAAACGGTACATCGTTTTCATTCTGCTGGGCCTGATTGTTATCGCCTTCGGCTTGCTGTTCAACCGGGTGCATTATAAAACAGAAGTTATTTCCTACTTTCCTCAGCGGGACAAAATAATCAAGGATACCCGTTTTATAATGGACAAGATCGGCGGTTACCAGCAGTTCAATTTCACCATTGTGGACACGCAGAACAGGCCGAATTATTTTCTGGAAAGGGAAGTGCTGGAAAAGCTTTCGCTTTTCGAGAATAAAATCAAAACCTACGATAACGTGAGCAAAGTCATATCCTTCGTGTCATATCTTGAGCATCTGAACAATGTTATGTTCAATATCAGGGGAATCCCGGAGAACAAGGGACTTATCCTTTTGCTATCAAGATATATAAAAACCATCATAGCCCAGCCGGATGTGGACGATACCATCCGGCTGATGGCAAATGAAGATTTTTCCATGCTCAATATTTCCATCTGGGTTTATGATCAGGAAAAGAAAAGTCTGCTGGCGGATGAAAAATTGAAGGTATTCTTGAAAAACCTGAACCAGGATGCCGCCGCCATTCTTGGTGATGACATGAAAACGGCTCTCTGGGGAGAAAGCCTCACCTTTATTTCCCTTTCCGATGTTATTCAGCGTGACCAGAGGCTGTCCACCCTGCTTTCTGCGCTTTTCATTTTTATTATTACATCCATATCTTTCAAGTCCCTTCGTTTCGGGCTGTTTTCCCTTATCCCGCTGCTTGTGGGTATCATGGTGAATTTCGTGTTCATGGTGATAGCCGGCATACCGATGGACATGACGACAGTCATGTTCTCGATCGTGGTGATCGGCGTGGGGGTGGACAATTCGATTCATTTTCTTATTCAGTTCAACAGGCAGAAAAAGCTGCATCCAGGCGATATCCGTATTATTGTATTCAACAGTCTTAAGATTTCGGGCAGACCCATACTCATTACCACCGCCTCCGTTGTTGCGGGGTTTCTGGTGCTTTGTTTTTCGAGCTTTCTGCCGATTCTTTATTTCGGTATTCTGGTTGCCATGGCCTTGTTCACCGCGGCCTTCGGCACCCTGATTGTACTGCCCGCGGTGCTCACCATAGGCTGGCTCAAGCGGAGCGGCTGAACTTCAGCCCGCAGCGGCCAGGGCCATTTCCACCATGGCGGTAAAGGTTTTCTGCCGTTCCTCGGCCGTGGATTTGCCGCCGGTAAGGATATCGTCACTGACGGTAAGCAGGGTAAGGGCCCTCGCGCCGGCTTTGGCGGCTATGGTATACAGGGCCGTTGTCTCCATTTCTATGGCGAGAATGCCGTATTTTGCCCACAGCTTCCAGTAATCAGGATCGTCATGATAAAAAAGGTCCGTGGTAAAGACGTTGCCCACTATCGGCTCCAACCCCAAGGCTCTGCCGGCTTCATAGGCCCTGCTGAGAAGGTCGAAGGAAGCCGCAGGGCTGAAATCTTTTCCGGAAAATCTGTTCTTATTGACCGAGGAATCGGTGGAAGCGGTCATTGCCAGGATTACATCCCTCAGTTTTATATGAGGCTGTATGGAACCGCAGGAACCCACGCGGAAAAGCGTCCTGACTCCGTAACTGTCGATGAGCTCCTGTACGTAAATAGATATTGAAGGAATGCCCATGCCCGTCCCCTGTACAGAGACCCGCCTGCCTTTGTAGGTCCCTGTATAACCCAGCATTCCGCGGATGGAATTGTAGCAGGATGCATTTTCCAGGTATGTTTCCGCTATGAATTGCGCCCTCAAGGGGTCGCCGGGAAGAAGGATGGTGTCCGCTATTTCCCCTGGTTTCGCGCCGATATGAATACTCATGGCAACAGTGTTTCCTGTTTTACAGGTTCTGTCAATCTTGATATGCGGGGCCGTAAACGTTACTATGTAAAGAAATTAAAAAAGGCGAAAAAATGGACGAAAAACGAAAAATCCTGATAGTCGACGACACTCCGGCGAACCTGAAAACACTCGCCGCTATTCTCAAACAGGATTACCAGATAATTATCGCGAAATCCGGCGAGGAGGCACTGGAAATTCTTTCCAGTCAGGCTCTTCCTCATCTGGTCCTGCTCGATGTCGTCATGCCGGGTCTTGACGGATACGATGTATGCACACGGCTCAAGAGCAGCAGGAAAACGAAGGAGATACCCGTTATTTTCCTGACCGGCAGGACAGATGCGGAAGACAAAAAGAAAGGACTCGATATGGGCGCAGCAGCCTTTATCACCAAGCCCTTTGATGCCTTGACCGTAACACAGATTGTGAAAACACATATCTGGCTTAACAGGGGATATTGAATGTTACGGCCTGTTCAGGTTTTTTTTCTTTCTCATTATGAACAGTCCGCACTGGAAATAAAACAGAAAATGAAGTACCTGATGTACTTCAATATCATCGCATTTTTCATGTACCTGCCCGTCGTTATAGGCGCGATGCTTACACCCGGCCCCCTGATTTTTAAGATCTGGCATGTCATTATTCCGCTGGTCCTCGG
>SPDA01000663.1 GCA_004525155.1 Spirochaetales bacterium | reverse complement strand
GTCAAGGGTGGAACTTAAAATCCATCCAAACATTAGGGTTATCCAGGTGCGTGTAAGGGGATCTTGGATATAATCCGGAAAAGGATAAAATTGTTCCAGCCAGACACGAGCTTCCATCTCACTCCCATGGTATTGCCAGTAAGTGAAGAGAGAACTGATTATTCGAACGCCGTATTCGTAGTACTCTTTTTCGGTGAGGCTTATTTTAAGTGCGGTTTGGATATTAGGGTACTCCTCGCGGATAGGGGTATCCCATATGTTTTGAGTGACATCTTCGACTTGAGTCATATAATTTTCAACGAAAAGCAGAAAATAGTGGAGATGACGTTTTAAAGTCTCACGTGATTTACCGGAATCGTTTAATTTCTGTTCCCCATACTGCCTGACAGTCTCCAGCATAACAAAACGCGTTGATCCGTCCGTTTGATTGGCAATTACAAGGGATTTGTCGACAAGCCGTTCGAGCAAGCCGATAACATCAAGGTCCGGTTTAATATCGTTATAGGTTGCGATGGACCCTTCGGTCTTATATGTGTAATTATGATCAGGATCGATAAAGTCCCGCCAGGCGGGAGGTGCAGTTACCGGCAGGGGTGCGGTACTGCCGCAGATAACCTCCGCCGCCTTCAGCGCCCATCCGCCTGTAAACACGGAGAGCTTCATAAACAGCTCCCGCTCTTCCTCATCCAGCAGGTCGTAGCTCCAATCAATAAGGGCCCGCAGGGTCTGCTGCCGCGGCGGCGCGGTCCGCAATCCCCTATTCAGGGCCTCAAACCTGTCGCCCAGGCGTTCGTACAACTCCTTCAGGGAAAACATCTTCACCCTCGACGCGGCCAGTTCAATTGCCAGGGGAATGCCGTCGAGCCATCGGCAGATTTGCGCCAAGGCCGGTGCATTTTCGTTGGTAACAACAAAGGTCTGCCGTATCTGCAGCGCCCTGTCGATAAAGAGCCGGACCGATTCGTATTCGGAAATCCCAGCGGCGCAGGATTTCTCACCCTGTGTTTCCTCGGCTGCCGACGGAACCGATAAAGGCTGGATCTGATAGACCGTCTCTCCGGGAATACTTAGTGCTTCCCGGCTGGTGGCGAGAATCTTGATGTCAGGACATCCGGCAAGAAGCGCGCCGGCCGTTTCGGCAGCCTCTAAAACGAGCTGTTCGCAGTTGTCGAGGATGAGGAGCAGTTCTTTGTTCTTCAGTCTGTCGATTACTGTGTTGTCAAGCGGAATTCCCGTTTCGGAACGGATACTCAAGGCCCCCGCAACTGCCTGCCACATCCCGTCTTTTCCTGAAACAGGTACCAGATCGATAAACCACACACCATCATGAAAAATGTCAAGAAGTTCGGTGGTGGCATGGAGCGAGATTCTGGTCTTGCCGATGCCGCCGGGGCAGTTAATGGTCAGCAGCCGCGCGGCGTTCAGCAGTCTGTGTATCTCGTCGATCTCCTTTTCGCGGCCTATGAAGCTGGTGACCTGTACCGGCAGGTTGTTCGGCCGGATGTCCAGGGTTTTCAGCTGGGGAAATTGTTCTTCCTTTCCGCCTATCTGCGCCTGATAAATATGTTCGGGCCGGTCCAGGTCTTTCAGCCTGCGGCTGCCCAGGTCCTTGAGAACGATATGTTCAGGCAGATTGTCCGCGAGGAGTTCCTGCGTGGACGATGAAACTAAAACCTGACCGCCATGACCGGCGGATTGAAGCCGGGCAACCCGATTGACGGCACGGCCGAAATAGTCGCCGTCACGTTCTTCGGCGGTACCGGTGTGCATCCCCATCCTGATGCGGATGGGCGCCTCTCCCCAATCGGTCTTGTCTATCTTCCGCTGTATTTCGACCGCCGATTCGAGTGCATCGGTTGCTGTGGTAAATGCCGCGCAAAAGGCATCCCCCACCGTTTTAAAAACGTATCCCCTGTGAGATTCAATTGTCAGTCTTAAAATAGTGTCATGCCGCTTCAGGGCTTCCTGCATTGCTTCCCGCCTGCGTTCCCACATGCGGGTGCTTCCTTCGATGTCGGTGAATAGAAACGTAACCGTGCCGGTAGGTATTGACATAAGCTTTACCTCCGAGATTGATTTCCGATAGTATACC
>SPDA01000408.1 GCA_004525155.1 Spirochaetales bacterium | reverse complement strand
GGGTTAATTTTTTAAAGAGGGGTTGCGGCTGCCGGGCGGCGGCTGTGATACTTTCGCAAATTACAGGAGGAAGCCATGAAGAAGCTTTTAATACCCTTCATGATGTCGGTTTTTTCTCTTTCCCTCTCTGCGCAGCCGATAGACAGCCTTTTTGATCAGCCTGACAGTATATTTGTCAGGGATTACGACGATACCTATACAGTGGAGCGGGATTTGTGTTTCCGTATCGCCTCGGAGACAGGCGTCGGACTTGCCGCGTTTACCGCTGTGGAACTTAACAGGACAGGGTTTTTCCTGTACGAAAAAAAGGATTATGAAAATGCCGTCATCCTTTTCCGCAATGCCCTGCTTTCGGATCCGTCCTACGTGTATCCCCATTACAATCTTGCCTGTACCCTGGCGCTCATGAACGCAAAAGGTAAACCTGCGGACATCCGGCAGATAGTCTACCACCTGCATAAAAGTGTAGAACTGGACGTGCAGCGGCTTGCCAAGTCAAGGACCGATACGGACCTCGACAGTGTGCGGAACCATCCCCTGTTCAAAGCCTATCTCCTGCTGCAGGTAAACAACGCGCGGTTCGAGGTGAAAAATGACGTATTGTTTCTTGCTGCGGGCGGCGCTTCCTACCGGGTTGCCGCCCTGTCAAAAGCGGCGGATTATTACATGCCTGTCGATCTGTCGCCTACCTGGTCGGTTTCGCCGGACGGGAAGTACTGCGCGTTTTTTGCCGAAGGCAGGAACGGCTTCGATGTCTACCTTCTGTCGCATCACGGCATCGTAAAACAGGTAACCGCAACCGGCGGCATAGGCTGGGAATCCTCTTATTACGATACGGGTATTTCCTGGTCTCCCGACAGCAGCGGTTTTGTTTTCGTGGAAGGCAGCGCTCTCTGGTATTTCAGGCATTCCGGCGGGGCGTATGCCGCAGGGCTTCAGCCGCTGACGGACCCGGAGGACTGGGGCAGCATAATACAGCCCGTGTTCATCAGTGCCGATACCGTGCGGTTCATGAAGGGGAACATCTTCGAATACAGTTTTGCAGGCAGTGAATATGAAGTCACCATGACCGGAGGAAAGCCCGCCTATGACGGCATGGTTCCGTGGTCCGGCCTCTCCGAGGTGCCGGGCGGCAGGATCATTAAAGGCGAGGACTTGCGGGGCGGCGACGGCGGGTATTGACCGCCGGGGGCCGGCCGGAGGAATTCGCCATGGTCAGGCATATACCGGCGGTTTTACCGCCTGGACAAATGCGGGATACAGGATAGCGGAATAATAACGCGAAGATACGGCCCGATATGTTTACCCGTTTCGGGCCGTGTCCACAATCCCCCGGTTTCGCGGCACGGAACAGGGGCAGGTTTCGTAGGGGCAGGGCAGGGCTTTTTCCCTAAGTTTGACGGCCTGACCCCCGGTGCCGCCGGCCGCTATACCGCCGAGATATCCGCTGCCGTCCCTTTTTCCCGGGTAGCAGGAAAAACATTCGCCCGCTTCGGTAATGATAAAATAATCCATCCCCGCCCTGCAGAGGGAACCTGTAAGGGATGGGGCGGAGTTCAGGGCCCTCTCAGAGCCCGCTTCTTCTATAAAGTTGTTAATAAGCATTGTTTCTTCCGGATTGTATTCAACGGGTCTGCCTTTTCTGCGTATCAGCTGGGGATAAAAGAACAGACCCCTGTCCCTGAACCGGTGTGCAAGCCGGAGAATCTCTAAGACCCTGCCGGGAGGAAGCACGGAATTGACAACCATCCGGGCGCGAGGAAGATCCGGCATGGCGGATTTGAGCCAGAGACATCTGTCGAGAAACCGGTCCGGTGCAGTGTACTCAAGGTGAAGGGAAACCGACAAGGTCCGCAGGCTGTTCCCGGCAGCCGCGATAAACCTGCCGAGGGTCCTCCGTGAAGAGGAAAAATTGGTTACCGCGGAAACTTGCAGGCCCGCGGCCGACAGCCTTTCAACTGCCGGAATAAACCCCCTTTCGCAGAAGGGTTCCCCGCCGCTTATCTTCACTTCCCAGCCGCTGCCGAGGCCGGCGATGAAATCCGCTATTTTTTCCACAGCCCCCGGAGCTGGGACGGATTCATGGCGTCTTCCCTGGGCGCAGTAACTGCAGGAATAGTTGCACCGCGAGGTGATGTTCCAGGAGACTATACCGTTTCGTCCATTCATCTTCCCGAACCCTTGAGCATTTCCGCGGCCCTGTAATTGAGGTTGTATTTGCCGCACTGGCTGCAGCAGGGAAAAAACCGGCCTTCCTTGAGGCTGTTTCGTATGGCCCGGTACTTTTCGCTTTTCCAGATTTCGGCAAAGGAGGATTCGTACAGGTTTCCCGTTTTTATATGCGCGCAGCAGAAGAATACATCGCCGTTTACATAAATGCGGGAGTAAAAGATACCCGCGTAACACCCTGTTTCGGATGCGTCGCCTGCGGGTCCTGTGCCCGCGAGCTGGTCTTCGAACATCCCGATGTTGTGCGGAATGCCGCGGTTTTCGCACAGTTCCCGTACCCGCGGCAGGATGGTGTTCAGCAGTTTTTCCCTGTCTTCCCCGGACAGGGCCAGGCGGACGGTTTCGGCGGAAAGCGAAGCGGGCTTGAAGGTAACCTGAATATCGGGAAAATCCAGGGCCGCCTCCACCAGGGGAATTACCTGGTCCACCGCGGTGCTGTCCGTCACCAGGACAAGACTCAAGGGTACCGTGCGGTTTATCCTTTCAAGCAGGTCTCTGTGAAGGGCCCTGTCTTCCGCCTGCCGTGAAGCGCAATAGTTGAGGATTATCCTGTCCGGCGGATTCCGCTCGATTCTGAGCGGGTCGATGAGCATGCCGTTTGAAAGGACGGTTACATGCATGCCGGCGTCCTTAAGGCCGCTTATCATGGCGTAAATGCCGGGATGCAGAAAAGGTTCGCCGCCGCCGGAGAGCATCACCTTCCCGACACCCGCCGCCTTAAGCTCGGAACGTATTCGCTCAAACCCTTTCATATCGAGGACCGCATCCCTGTCCGGTTTTTTTCGGGGGACAAGCGGCGAATGATTCCAGCAGGAGGGGCAGCGGAGATTGCAGCGGTTGATTATGTCCACATGTACCGTGAGAGGGCCGGAAGGAAGGGTGCCGCTTTCGACATAGGCAAAGAGCGCTTCGCGTGAAATCATTTTTCCGCGGTTACCCGGATTATTTCCCGCGCCGCTTTGCGAGCGTTGTTCGTTATGCGGAGTTCCCGCAGCCGCCGGTTCATGGCAGTAAGGTTCCTGCCATCCAGCAGTGAAG
>SPDA01000485.1 GCA_004525155.1 Spirochaetales bacterium | reverse complement strand
CTTGATGTATGATGCCGCGGAAATCGCCGCGATATTGAAAAAAAACGAGCGTAATCTCCGGCCTATCCCTGCGGGAATTGAATCCCGCGGTACCCTGTCGGCCAAACCGAAAGCCCTCCTCTTCGACATCTACGGCACCCTATTCATCAGCGCCTCGGGAGACATCGGCACAGCGGAAAATGCGCCATTCGGCCGGGAAACCCTTGCCGCCGCTTTGAGGGAGTTCGGCATAGCGGAGGACCCGGAAACACTCAAGGCACGGTTTTTCCGGGAGGTCCGGACCGAGCATGACCGTCTCCGTTCCCTCGATCCTCCCGTGGAATATCCCGAAGTGCGGACGGAAGAGCTGTGGCGGCGGCTTCTGGGAGTTGATGCCGAAACGGCCGGGAGGTTCGCCGCGGCGTACGAGGCAGCAGTCAATCCGGTGTCGCCGATGCCGGCGGCGGAAGAGCTGCTCCGGGCCGTTGCGGCAAGTCCGTCGCCGCCGGTATTGGGCCTGGTATCCAACGCTCAGTTTTTTACCCCCCTTCTCTTCGACGCTTTTTTCGGCAAACCCTTAAGGGAATTGGGGTTCGACAGGGAGCTCTGCGTTTTTTCATTCCTGTTTCGGGAGGCAAAACCCTCGGTCCGCCTATTCCTCCGCGCCGTGGAAGTACTGGCCGGGAGAGGAATACGGACGGACGAGACCGTTTTCGTCGGCAACGACATGCTGAATGACCTGTATCCGGCGCGTGCCGCGGGCTTTCGGACCTGCCTGTTCGCCGGCGACTTAAGGTCCCTGCGGCTGAGAAATGACGATCCCCGGTGCGGGTTCGATCCGGACCTGGTGATTACCGGTCTTATGGAATTGGCTCCCTATGTTTGATTTACGTTTTTTGCATACGGACAGCTGTTTACGGATATTTTTGCTGTGAGGTAGCTCAATGTACTATATGATGAAAGGAAAGAAGATCTGCAACGTCGGGTTCGTCTCGACCAGGTTCCAGGGCACGGACGGTGTTTCGCTGGAAACGGAAAAATGGGTATACGTGCTGGAGAAAAGACTGGGGTTCACCTGTTTCTTTTTTTCCGGTCTTTCCGACTGGAACCCCGAAATGTCCATGGTCGTCCCCGAGGCGTTTTTCGATCATCCCCGGGTCCGGCGTCTTCAGAACAAATGCTACGGGACGACGATCCGCGGGGACGAAATAACCAACGAGATCCACCAGCTGCGGGTGCGGCTTAAGAAGCACATCTATGCGTTTATAGAAAAATACGGCATCGATATGCTCATCGTGGAGAACGCCCTCGCTATTCCCATGCACATCCCCTTAGGACTGGCCATAACCGAGGTGGTGGCCGAATCGGGAATCCCGACCATCGGGCACCATCACGATTTTTTCTGGGAACGGCAGCGGTTCCTGGTGAACGGCGTTTCCGATTACATAAACATGGCCTTCCCGCCGCCGGTGATGCCCATGACACATGTGACCATAAACACCGAAGCCCGCCGGACCTTGAGCTTCCGCTGCGGCCTTTCATCCATCGTCATTCCCAACGTTTTCGATTATTCCAGCGAACCGCCGGGAATCGACGACTACAACCGGGACATCAGGGAAGACCTCGGCGTAGCGAAGGACGACGTCTTTATCCTTCAGCCGACGCGGATCATCGCGCGGAAGGGAATCGAGCACGCCGTCGAGCTGGTCAACAGGATGGGAAACAAACGGGTCAAACTGGTCGTTTCCCACCAGGCCAGAGACGAGGGGAAGGATTATTTCAAGAGGATCATGGACTACGCGGACCTCCTGAAGGTCCGCCTGATCATCCGGCCCGAGATAATAGGGGCTGTACGGGGCACTGCCCCCGACGGTTCGAAGATCTACAGCCTCTGGGACCTGTATCCCCACGCCGATTTCGTTACCTATCCCTCCACCTATGAAGGGTTCGGCAACGCGTTTCTCGAGGCGGTTTACTTCAGGAAGCCGATACTAGTCAACCGTTATTCCATCTATCAGCAGGACATCGAGCCCATAGGATTCGATGGCGTGGTCATGGATACATACATCACCGATGAAGACGTGCGGCAGGTGAAAAAAGTACTCAAGGACGCCGCCCTTCGGAAAAAAATGACCGACACGAACTTCGAACTCGCTAAGCGGTATTTTTCCTACGATATCCTGGAACAGAAACTTCGGATGGTCCTGATGAATTACGGCATGGTGTAGACAGGCAGTGTCAGCAGCGTCAGTAGATGGATTTCTCTGGGGCGCGAGTTTCTGATATGCTCCATAGAAGTATAATTGCGAAAGCAAATAGGACCATTGCCAAATAATTTGCTAAACGGTATTCATATCGAATAATCACACGGCGGAAATGATACAGCCATACGAATAACCGTTCCATCTTCCAGCGTCGAGAAAAGCGGCGAAGTTTTCTCCTCTCTTGTGTCGGTTCTTTTTTCCGGTTCGCTTTATGAGGTGCAATGACTTCCTTATCTCCATCTCCTCCTGTAAGTTCCAGTCCAGTTCGCGATATGCGATCACTCCGGCTGCGAGTTGAATGTTCCCTGTTTTTCCGTTTTGTGCCTTGCTTTCCCGGATTATTATTAATATAATACTCAATAATCCCGCCAACTAAATCATGGATGGAGGCTTAAGTGACAATAGAGATACGGAAAGTGACCGGCGACAGGAAGGGGATGGCTCGATTCAGGAGACTCCCGTGGGAGCTTAACAAGAACGATCCTATATGGGCACCCGACCTCATCATGGATCTGAAGAAACGGCTCTGTACGTCGTCAAATGATTCGGACTCGCCATAACCAATTTCTAAGCTATAGTTCCTGAAATACTTTAACCCGATTTACTTTCCTTCGCAACT
>SPDA01000455.1 GCA_004525155.1 Spirochaetales bacterium | reverse complement strand
GATGCTGATGACGGGACGTGAACCTTGACAGAACAGGGTGATTTTTGTATATTTTGAACGCTTAAATGCGCGCCTGTCGTATAATGGTATTACCCCAGCCTTCCAAGCTGGAGATGTGGGTTCGATTCCCATCGGGCGCTTTGCATAATGTACGCCATCAGATACTTTCGGCCACCGGCACTTAATTCCTAAACAATAGATTTACCATAAGCCTTATGTTTTTTACCTTATCTTTGCTATAATATACAGGAATGCTGTGTACCGATGCAGCAAATCACGGTGGAATCAGGGAAATTTAAAAATGGATACAGTAACAGGTTCTTTCGGATATATCGGCAAGTACTTAACCGCTGCATTACTTGAGAAGGGAAGAGAAGTGCGCACCATAACGACGCATCCCGACAAGCCTAATCCCTTCGGGGCCGCGGTCAGGGCCTTTCCATACAGCTTTGATGATCCGCTCCGGCTGACCGAAACACTTTCAGGCACAGACACTCTGTACAACACCTATTGGATACGGTTTCCATACGGCGGTCAGACCTACGAAACCGCTCTCGAAAATACCCGTGTTCTTTTTCAATGCGCAAAAAAAGCCGGAGTAAAAAGAATCGTCCACATCGGCGTGACGCAGGCCTCGATTGATTCCAGTCTGCCCTACTATCGGGGGAAGGCCCTGCAGGAAATAATGTTAAGCGAAGCCGGAATTCCTTTTTCCGTGGTGAGGCCCACCCTGGTCTTCGGCAGGGAGGATATTCTGGTCAACAACATCGCCTGGCTTATCCGGACGTTTCCGGTTTTCCCGATTTTCGGATCGGGCAGCTACCGGGTCCAGCCGGTATTCGTGGGAGACCTGGCAGCGATCGCTGTACAAAGTTCCAAAGGACTGTCGGGTGTCACAATCGATGCCCCGGGGCCGGAGAGTTTCACTTTTGAACAGATGGTCAGACTGATTGCACGAAAGCTCGAAAGAAAAACAAAATTCATCAAGGTGCCGCCGGCCCTGGGAATCCTGGGCGGAAAGATTATAAGCCTGTTTGTCGGAGACGTGATGCTTACTGAAAACGAGCTTGCAGGGCTGATGGCGGGACTGTTGACCTCGACCGAGGCACCGAAAGCCTCCGTCCGGTTCCCGGACTGGCTGGAGGAGAATATAAATTTCGTCGGTACCCGTTATACGTCCGAAATCGCCCGTCATTTCCGCTGGTCAGCCTCCTGAAAACCAGGCGGATAATGAATCTTTTTCCGCTTAAAGGGTTATAAAAAGCCTATCCGCATTTGCTGTAGCCGCAGTCCTTGCAGGTGAGGCATCCTTCCACGTAGACCATGTTCCTGCCGCCGCACTGGGAGCAGATGTGGGATGCCTTCGCCAGGCCGTCCTCGATATAGCCTTTAAGCACCCTTGCTATCACTTTTTCGAAGGAATAGATGATGCCTTCATCCTTCTGCAGCTGCTCGACAATGAACTGGATGTCCACTTCGTGCCTCAACCCCATACTGACAAACCGGGTCAGGGTCGCGTAATCCTTGTTGGCGAAAGACTTGACAATATCCCTGATGACAGTCCTGCCCCCGTTTTCCGACAGAATAAGGTCGTACTTTCCCTTTTGCATCTTTTTTATGATGCCGTGCTCTGAAGGCAGCGGAAGGTCGGATTTTCCGGCAAATACCTCGTAAGGAGTGCCGTCCTCGAATTTGCCGATGAGAACGATGTAGGAATCCTTCTGAATCTTGACCGAATGGATGTCGCAGAAAAGTTCGTCCGGCCGCCGTCTTTTTATTTTCTCCCTGCCGGATTGCTCCCTCTTCAGGATGCCTTCCATGGAACCTTTCGGATTGAAGGAGGTAAAGCCTTTGAGGCCCGCGCGCCATGCGGCAAAAAGCAGGTTTTTGTAGGATTTCAGGGAGAAATCCTCGGGCAGATTGGCTGTTTTACTGATGCTCTGATCTATGTACCGCTGAAAAATGGACTGTACGGCAATACCTTTCTCCGGTGAAATGTCAAAAGTGGTGACGAAATAGTCAGGCAGCTTTCCGCCGGAGGAGGGGGCGGCCGTCTTGTCGTGTGTTTCCCGGTAGAGCAGATAGGCATAATCCTTGACGGCCTCCTCCCGGTATTCCTCCATGTCCGTGTTGCGCACGCGCCTGCTGTATTCCAGCGAAAAAATTGGTTCTATGCCGGAACTGCAATTATTCCCGAGAGTGAGGGAAATAGTGCCCGTGGGCGCGCAGGTCAGCAAACCGATATTGCGGAGTCCCTTTGTCTCAAGAGCCTTCTGCACGGGAGCGGGCAGGCTCTCGATGAAAGCGGAGTCCCTGATTCTGTCCCAGGCAAAAGCCGGGTAACTGCCCTTCTCTTCCGCCAGTTCCGAGGAAGCGAGGTAGGCGCTGTCGCGGAAGGCGGAGCCGATCCTGTGCGAAAGTTCGAGGGAATCCGCGCCCCCGTAGGTCATGCCCAGCATGACAAACACATCGGCGAGGCCGGTAAACCCGAGGCCTATCCTACGCCAGCGCCTGGACATGGTTTCGATTTTTTCCAGGGGATAATCGGTTACATCCAGCACATTGTCCAGAAAGCGGACCGCCTGACTTATGATGGTCTTCATCTTCGAAAAATCGAAACCGGCTTCCGCGGTAAAAGGGCGGGAAACAAACGAGGGCAGGTTGAGCGCTCCCAGGCAGCAGAGCGAGTACGGGGGCATGACGATTTCACCGCAGGGGTTGACTGAATCGATGCTGAAGTCCCTGTATCCGTTGTTGAACCGGTTTACCGTGTCGATAAAGAACAGTCCCGGCTCGTTGTGGGTGAAGGCCTGCTCCGCAAGGGAATCGAAAAGTTCCCTCGCCCGGACGGTTTTATAGATTCTGCCTTCGAATGTCAAATCCCACGGGCCGTCATCCTCCACAGCCTTCATGAAAACGTCCGGAATGACGACGGAAATATTGAACTGGGTCAATTCCCTGTTGATATCTCCCTTTTTTGCGTGAATAAAATCTTCAATATCCGGATGGT
>SPDA01000581.1 GCA_004525155.1 Spirochaetales bacterium | reverse complement strand
GCGAGACCCATGGTCGCGTACGGTCCCGGCAGGAGCGTGGTAAAATCCAGCACCTTGAGTTTGTTGAGTGGTCCAGCCATCTATTTCACCTTTTCTGTTACAACCCCATGAACTTGGCCGCGATCCCTTTCATGATTTCATTGGTGCCGGCAAATATCCGCGTCACCCGGATGTCTCTCCAGGCCCTCGCGATAGGATACTCTTCACAGTATCCGTAGCCTCCGTGGAGCTGCAGGCACCGGTCCGCTGTGCGGCATGCCATATCGGTTGTCCAGTATTTGGCCATGGATACATCGAGGGCAATGTTCTTCCCCTCCATGTGATCCACTATCAGTTTATCCAGGAAGGTGCGTCCGATTTTGGCCTCTGTTGCCATCTCGACAATCTCAAATTGTGTGTTCTGAAATTTGGAAATGGGGCGCCCGAAGGCCGTCCTCTCTTTACAGTACTGTATGGTAATCTCCAGCATGAATTCGGCTGCGGCCACCGCCCCTATGGCACACACCAGGCGTTCCTGCTGCAGCTTCCGCATAAGATGCAGAAAACCCGACCCTTTTGCGCCAAGACGGTTCCCAGCCGAAACGCGGCAGTCGGTAAAAAACAGTTCGGCGGTATCCTGGCTGTGCCACCCGATCTTCTTTATCTGCTTACCCTTTTCAAACCCCGCAGTTCCTTCCTCAACGACATAGAGGTCGATGGCGTTGTACGGGCTATCGATGGCAGGATCCCTGGCTGCAACAATCACTATTCCACAGTTTATCCCGTTGCTGATAAAGGTCTTTTGACCATTGATCACAACTTCATTACCATCTTCGACCGCCGTGGTCTTTATCGAGGCAAGATCGCTCCCGGTGTTGGGCTCCGTCATCGCCACGGCTGTTATGATATCGCCGGAAATACATCCCGGAAGGTATTTCTTTTTGATCTCCTCCGATCCGAAAGACGTTATATAGGGAACCACGATGTCACTGTGCAGGCCTGTCGCCAACCCGGAGTGATTCGTCCGTGTCATCTCTTCGGTCATAATCACGGAGTACAGAAAATCGGCCCCCAGTCCGCCATACTCCTCCGGCACATCCATGCATAAAAACCCCTGATCCCCCAGCTTTTTCCAGGCGCTCCTGGGCACAATCCCCGCTTCTTCCCACTCCTTCACATGCGGAATAACTTCTTTTTCAAGATATTTTCTCACACTCTCCCTGAACATCCGGTGCTCTTCAGAATATTGTATGATTTCCATTCCTTCCCTCCTCTTGCTGGGCCGTTACCTGGCCTCCCCTTCACTCTGAACGAATGGGGGAATATACATGAACTTCAGTGTCTTTTTAACCATGGCAACATATTCCTTCTTGCGGAGATGGACCATGCTCATAAAGAAGTTCGCTCCGGATATAAAGCCGTGGATTGAGTTCATGATCGTCAAGACCTCCAGCATGGACCGGGATGAGGCACTGTCCCCGTCTCTGCTGAGCCCCATGGAGCGCGCTATATCGGAAATAAACTCAGGGACTATAAAATCGAGGCCTTCCTTGTCTCGCATGCTGCCGAAGTAACGGAACAGAATAAGATTTGATATCTCGGGATGGTCGAAAAGATAATCTGTCATCTGGTCGACGGACATTGCGATCCGTTCCTCCAGGGGACGGCCATGTATTGCTTTTTCCACTCGTATGAGTTTACGTCTGAGGTCATAGTTGATATCCAGAATAACGGCCTCATAAAGGTCCTTCTTGCATCCCCAGTGGTAGTGGAGCGTAGAGATATCAATTCCGACCTTCATGGCAATCATCCGTGTGGTAGTCCCGTGAAAGCCATATGTACCAAATATCCTGCGTGCCTCGGTTAAAATCCTGGCCTTCATGGAACGGGGGGATTTGCGGGCCTTATCCAGAGGTGTTTCCATATGCTATCCTGCCTGATTGACCGGGCAAAAAAGCCCGGTCCGGTTAATCGTCAACATCACTGCATCAGCGGAGCCAACTCGCCGAGCATTTCCATAAGCTGATTGAAGTATTTCGGATTTTCGAGGCTCATGATCTTGTCCCAGTTTTCCATGATCTCCTCGGGCTCGGGGATTCTCTCACCATCCGAAAGGATCGTGCCGGGGCCGGTCATTACCGCGCTCCTGCTGTAGTAACCAAGCGCGGCATTGATCATAACTCCTGAGTCCTCACACTGCTCGGAACACAGATAGAGTACCAGGGGTGTAACAAAATCCGGTTTCACCTTGGCAAAAAGGTCGGGAGGCAGAACATCTTCCGTAAGCCGCGAGGCGGCAACGGGAACTACGACATTAGTCTTGATGTTGTATTTGGCACCCTCAAGCTTCAGGACATTGGCAAGTCCGGCAAGACCCATCTTTGCCGAGGAGTAATTGCTCTGGCCGAAGTTTCCGAACAGACCGGCCCCCGAAATCGTCATGATGATCCTTCCATATCCGTTTTCCCGCATAGCGCTG
>SPDA01000400.1 GCA_004525155.1 Spirochaetales bacterium | reverse complement strand
CGGAAAACCACCTGCAGGCGGCAATGAAACACCGCCGCCGGTCCGTGCATGGAAAGATATTGAATCCGTAAAACGATACATCGATTTTCCGCGGCCCGTGCTGTGGGTGCCTGTTCCGGCTGTCACCTACGCCGGCAATCCTGCTCTTCCGTGGGGAATGGACCTGGGCTTTGGCCTTCTGGGCCTCGCCGTTTCCACGCTCGGAAATGTCAACGCAAGCGCCCTGGCTGCTTTTTATCCCCGGCTGCTGCAGCCCTCGGTCCAGCTGGACCTGTCCATCCGCGTGAACCCTGCCGTCCTGACCTTCGGTTTGTACCACAGCTATTACACAGGCACGGGGCCTGACGGGAATGACGCCTTTACCCAGGCAACGAACAGTTCAGTCAAGGTTTCACTCCCCCTCTTCGCGCTTCAGGGACCGCGGTATTCCAGGAGTCTCTCCGCCTGGACCGGCATTGAGCACACGTTCTTTCTGTCCAGCGCCGAACCCTTTACGCTGCCCGAAGCTCTGGCCGGCGCAAGGGCAGCGGAAGGCGAACCGGGTTTCAGGGGATACTCGGCGGCGTTTTCCGCCGATCATAATCTCGATTTCAGCTTCGGATTTTCCGCCTCCCTGTCAGCCGCCCAGTCCTCGAGGGACCTTTCAGTCCCGGGATTTGCGGCAGGTATGCGCGGAGACGTCCCCCTGATGCTTTATACGGGAGATCCTGCAGGTATCGCCCTGGCCGGCGTTTTTTCCGGCACCTACCGCTTCCTGGCTCCCCAGCTTTTCATGAGGTGGGGGATTAAGGCAAGTTACATCCCATTTTCACTGTCGAGAGTCTACGGCCATAACGCGGCGCCCCGCGGCAGCACCTTCAGGAGTACTGTTTCCGGGAATACCTTTCCCGTCGCGCTGCTCTTCGCCTGGGATCTGCAGTACACGCTTGCCGTTCTCGATCTTCCCCTGCTTTTCAGCCTGAACATCCAGCACTTAGGTCTCGGCCTCCACCTGGAAACGGAAGCGGCCCTGTCCCTTGAGAGCCCCTCAGTTTTCGGCAGTTACGTGTATCCGGGGCTGGAACTGAACGTATACCTGGGTCACAGCACCTTTTCGCTGCCCTTGAGTTTCGGCCTGGCCTTCAGGATAAATACGCGGAATCCGGAGTTCTTCGACCCGGAAAGGGATATAAGTCCCTACATAAGCATGGGCTTCGATACGTTTTTATCGGGAACCAGGCCCGCCTATTACCGGGGTAGCGGTATCCGCTAACAATTAATTGTTCAAATTCCGGTTGAACGGCCTGCTGCGTTGCGCTACAGTTAAACCATGAACACAGGAGAAAACAAGGCACCCGGGGCCGCGCGGGCCGCCGGCATGTCTGCAGCGCTGCCCCCGGCGGATGTCATGTATAAGGCCTTTTACGAAAAAGACAGCAGTTTCGAGGGCCTTTTTTTTACGGGCGTCAAGACGACGGGTATCTTCTGCCGTCCCACCTGCGGCGCGAAAAAACCGAACAGGGAAAACGTCGAGTTTTTCTCCAGTGCCGGGGAGGCGCTCCTGTACGGATACAGGCCGTGCAAACTATGCAGTCCCATGACCCGTCCCGGCAGCATGCCGGATTACATGGAAAGCCTGCTCGAAGAAGTAAAACAGAACCCGCAAAAAAGGTACAGGGACAGCGATCTCCGGGATCGGTCCATCGATCCCGCGGCTCTGCGCCGGTGGTTTCTCAGATACCACGGCATGACATTCCAGGCCTACCTCCGCAGCCTGCGCATCAACCAGGCCTGGGAGAAGCTCAAAAAAGGGGGGAAGGTTCTGGACGCCGCCCTGGACGTGGGCTATGAATCGTTAAGCGGTTTTACGGACAGTTTCAGGAAACTGGTCGGCACCCCGCCGTCCGCCGGCAAAGAACGGAACATCATCGAGCTTTCCAGGGTGAACACCCCGCTCGGTCCCATGTTCGCCGGTGTAAGCGGCGGAAGCCTCTGTCTTCTCGAATTCGCAGATCGCCCCATGCTGGAGACTCAGCTCAAAACTATCGCCAAACGGTATAACGCCGTTTTTCTCGCCGGAAGGCACGAACTTTTTTCCCTGCTCCAGAAGGACCTCGACGCGTATTTCAAGGGACAAGCGCGCGGATTCTCCATTCCGCTTATCACGCGCGGTACTGAGTTCCAGGAAAAAGCGTGGCAGGCATTACGGCAAATACCCTATGGAGACACGCGAAGCTACAGGGACCAGGCGGTGATGATAGGCAGCCCGGAGAGCGTGCGCGCAGTGGCCCGGGCGAACGGTGAAAACCGCATATCGATCATCATACCCTGCCACCGGGTTATCGGCAGCGACGGCAGTCTTACCGGCTACGGGGGCGGACTATGGCGTAAAAGATTTCTGCTGGATTTGGAAAAAGCCGGCGGACGGTCATGAGCCCCGATTTGTTGCCGGCTGTCAAAAACTTTTCAGTCCAAAAAATGAAGGAAAATCCAATCTTGAAGTACAGGCAGCTCAGGTTCAGAACCCGCCTGCTGCCGTCCGGCATTTTCAGGGGGTCCCAGCCGTAATAGAACCAGGAGAACATATCGTTGTACCAGTTATTATCCATATTGTCCGCCCCTGGGGACGAAAAATCGAAATCCGGATCCACCGTCCAGGTTAAATGGGACTGGTCCTGGTAGAAAGACCGGTTCGCCTAGGAGGCATACACCTCCCGCACAAGCAGCGGGGCCATGAGTAGGTACCCGATGGTGCCGTGAACCGAAAACCTCGGGGTGATGAAGAACTCCGGCCGTACTTCCGCTCTCCTTCCGATGGCCGGCATCCCCCCGGGCATTTTAAAAAATATACGAAACCGGTTATTGTCAATCATGGGCTGGCTGTAGTACTGGGAAGAATCCACCACGCCGGCGGCTGCCGGGTCCGCAAACTGCGCCCGGTAGAACAGTGAATTCTTGGAACCCGCGGTAAAAGTCATGGTTGGATTCGTCACGCACTGGACCGGGCCCACGGAAAATCCCGCGTTGAATTTGGGATGGATGTTCAGGGTAAACTGTACATCCAGGTGGGCAAGCATGAAGGTAAGCTGAGACGTCAGCTGGCTTATCCCGAACTGGGCGGAGAAGCATCGGGCAGCAAGCTCCGGGGAACCGTGCGGTCCTCTGCCGGAAGTCCGGGCTGGAGTGTTGTATAAGACCATTCCCCGTCCCGGCGGTAATGCTCACCGGTAATGATCGCGAACGTAATTATCCCGTCGGTGAGATTAAGCGATACCCGGATACACATTCGCATAGGCAGTTGAAAGGTCCTCAACCACGCGGCCCGGTTCGGTACCAAGAT
>SPDA01000154.1 GCA_004525155.1 Spirochaetales bacterium | reverse complement strand
GGAAGGAGCAAGGCATATTTTATCCGTACTTAAAACAAGACGGGACCTTTGCTGGAAACTTCTGTCCGAAATCCCGGGCGTCACCTGTGGTCTGCCTAACTCCACCTTTTACCTTTTTCCCAGAGCGACGGAGGTCATGAAACACTTAAATCTTCCGGATTATGAAACCTTCAGACGAACGGTGCTGGAAGCTACCGGGGTCTCCTTCTGCACGCGGCTCCACTTCGGCAGGACCCTGCCCGGGGAATCGGAACGCTACATCCGTTTCTCCTATTCCGGTATAGATACGGAGGCCATAGAAGAAGGGATTCATGTTTTCAGGCAGTTCGTGGAAACCCACGACGCCCGCAGCAGGGAGAGGACCGCATGAGCCAGCCTGCAGGGGAATACCCTTTAGCCATCGAAAGTCAGGTTCCTTTTTGGGAGAAGACCAGGGATCTTGTAGACCAGCTTATAGACATCAGCATCAACTACCGGCAGAGTGGTCACCCGGGAGGTTCCCGATCCAAGGTCCCCATACTTTTAACCGCCCTTTTAAGCGGCGCCATGCGCTGGGACATCCGCAATCCCTTGAAACGCTTTACCGACAGATTCGTCCTGGGTGCGGGCCATACCGTTCCCCTGGTGTACTGTACCCTGGCGGTCCTGAACGAAGCGCTTCGGATTAAATACCGGCAGACCGGCGATATGCGTTATAAAATTGAAAAAGAAGAACAACGCGCGCTGTACTGGGAACATCTGCTTACCTTCAGAAGGCGCGGCGGCCTGTCGGGCCATGCCGAGATGCAGGGCCGGACTCTTTTTCTCAAGTTCAACACCGGCCCTTCCGGCCACGGCAGTCCGGCGGCGGCGGGCATAGCCCTGGCCCTTAAACGCTCCGGCGCCGGCGGAGTCCGCGTCTTTATCCTGGAGGGCGAAGGGGGACTTACCCCCGGCGCCACCCATGAAACCGCCAACTCCGCCTGGGGTCTCGCCCTCGACAACCTCTATTTCCTTGTGGACTGGAACGATTACGGTATCGACGATCACAAGGTTAGCTCCTCCGTCTACGGTACGCCGATAGACTGGTTCGCATCCCACGGATTCAGGGTGACGGGTACGGACAAGGGGGAGGACTTTGGAGCCCTGACTGAGGTCTTTGCCAAAGCGGTGAAGGAAAACACTCCTGAATCCAATCCGGATCGGCAGCCTTCGGCCCTGTGGTTTAAAACCCGCAAAGGCAGGGGTTACCTCAAATACGACAATGCCTCCCACGGTTCCCCCCATGGCATGAACAGCGATACCTTCTGGAAAACGAAGGAAGAGTTTCAGAAAAAATACGGTGTCCGTTTTGCCAACTTCGGCAGCCCGGCGCCTTCGGACCCGATGGAACTTGCCGCCGAGTTCAAAGCGAACCTTAACATGGTTATACGCGTTCTATATGACGATCAGGCCTTGGTGGACTATCTCGCGGACCGGCTGACGGAACTGGGCGACAGTGTGCCCAACGATCTGTCTTCCTTCCGCCTTGGAAAAATGGGTTCGCCATTCAGCGATAAACGCTTATATGATTATACTTCCTATCCGAAAGAACTGTTTGCCGCCCCGGGAGAGAAACGGGCAAATCGCGAGGCCTTCGGCCTCTGGGGTTCGTGGATAAATTCATGGGGCATGAAGCATTACGGCCAGCCCCTGTTTATCGCCAGTTCCGCGGACCTGGCGGGCTCCACCAACATAAGCGGTTTCGCGGCTTCCTTCGGCGGGGAACAGGGCTGCGGCTGGTACGAGCGCCACGGCAGTTCCGTCGGGAGTCTGCTGCCGCAGGAAATCACCGAGTTCGCCAATTCCGGCATCATGGCTGGCCTCGCCAGTGTCAATTTTTCCTTAGACCCGGAGAAAACCTTCAAAGGGTTCTGGGGCGCTACCTCCACCTATGGTTCCTTCTCCTACCTGCTCTACGGTATGGCCCGGCTCTTCAGTCAGATGGCCCAGGACTGCAACATTAAACTCGGCAGAATTCTCCTCGTAGCCGGGCACTCAGGCCCGGAAACAGCCGACGACAGCCGGACCCACTTCGGCATCTTCGCGCCGTGGGTCACCCAGCTCTTCCCCAGGGGACAGGTTTTGAACTTACATCCCTGGGAATTCAACGAAGTGCCTGTCCTCCTCGGCGCGGCCTTTAAGACAGAGGTCCCGGTCATCGTCCTGCACCTTACCAGGCCGGCGATTACGATACCGGACAGGAGAGCCCTCGGCATCCCGTCCCATTTCGAAACGGCGAAGGGCGCCTACACTGTGTCGGATTACGACAATGCCAGGCCGAAAGGCGGCACGATCATCGTGCAGGGCACCAGCGCCATGGCGGGCGTAACCACGATACTGCCGGAGCTGCAACGGCTGAACGTCAAGGTCATCTACGCATCGAGTGCCGAACTGTTCGCCCTGCAACCGGCACCTTACCGGAACGAGGTATTGACTGAAGCCGACAAGGTGGATTCCACCGTTGTCACCACACAGGCCAGAAAACTAATGTATGATTTTCTGTTTACTAAAATCGGCGAGGAGTATGCAGTGTCCTCAGACTGGGATGATCGCTGGCGCACGGGCGGGACCCTGGAAGAAGTGCTGGAAGAAGCGCATTTAACTCCGGCATATATCCTTGAAGGGATAAAAAAGTTCGCCGGCGACAGGGCGGAACGCTTGAAAAGACTGAAAATCGGCTTGTCATAAACAGGCCTTCCTTTTGTTCTTCCGGAAACAGGTAAGAATAATTCTACTATTTAGTTTTTAAGCAATATATTATAATTATTTTTATTTTTTATCTAATAATTGCAATTTTATTTGTCATATTACGCAATATATGATATAATGATAAATCATGAAAATAGATTCGATCAATCTTGAAATCATCAGGCTTCTGAAGGATGGAAGAAAACCATTCAAAGAGATCGCCGATATTCTGTCCATTACCGAAAACACGGTCCGGGCCAGGGTCAACCAGATGGTTCAGGAAGGGGTGCTGGACATACAAGGACTGGCGGACCCGAAAAAACTGCCGGGGCATCAGCTGATTTATGTGGGAATAAAACTCGATACCATGGATCTTGTACATAAAGGAGAGGAGTTCAGCCGGCTTAAGGGCGTAGTATCGGTAAGCGTTGTTACCGGCAGGTACGACCTGCTTCTCACGGTGTTATTAAATGAAGGTTACACTCTTCTGGAATTCTACACCTCCGAGGTTGCGAAGATTGGAGAAGTCAATTCCGCCGAGACCTTTATCGTTTACAAAAGTTTCAATACCAAAGTCCCTTATATTCTGTGAAAAAAACTTACCATGAAGGAGAACCCGGTATGGATATCCCGAACCATCTGAAATTTACCAAAACCCATGAATGGATACGTGTCGAGGGAGATGAGGTTTTCGTCGGCATTAGCGACTTCGCCCAGAGTTCCCTGGGAGAGGTTGTCTACATCGATCTTCCGCATACCGGAGACAGCTTTAGCCGGGGAGAGGATGCGGCCGCCGTAGAATCGGTGAAAGCGGCGAACAGTATTTACGCGCCTGTGTCCGGCACCGTGACAAAGATAAACGAGGAACTTACGAGCAAGCCGGAACTGCTCAACAAGGCGCCCTGGGATAATTATATATTCGCCCTGCGTTATACGGACATAGCGGAGCTTGCGGACCTTCTCGATGCCGAGGGCTACCGAAGCCTGCTGGAACAGGAAACCGCGCAGCATTAATTTCCAAAAGGAATGAGAATGGTACACTATATTCCGCACACTGAAAATGAAATCGCGTCAATGCTTGAAGAAATCGGCTGCCGCAGTATAAAGGAGTTGTTTGCCGATATACCCGGGGACCTTCTGCTTGAAAGTCCCCTCGGGCTGCCCGAAGGCCTGCCGGAAAACGACGTCTACGACCGGCTTTATTCATTGTCCTGCCGCAATAATACCGGGTTCACCTCCTTCCTCGGCTGCGGCAGTTACGACCATATTATACCTTCCGCGGTAAAACATCTGTCATCCCGTTCCGAATTCCTCACCGCCTATACCCCCTACCAGGCGGAAATATCACAGGGAATCCTTCAGGGGATGTTCGAATTTCAGACTATGATGTGCGAAATAACCGGACTTGATGTATCCAATGCCTCTCTGTACGACGGTCACACTGCCGTTTGCGAGGCCGCAGGCCTAGCTCTCGCAAGCGTACGAAAAAGCGATACGATCCTCTATTCCGCCTGCCTCAACCCGAACACAAAGCAGGTTCTTAAAACCCATTTCTCCGGTACAGATGTCAGGCTTGTGGAAATCGCTGAGAAACAAGGCATTACCGATTACGAAGACCTTGCGGAAAAGATTGGTCCGGGAACCGCCTGCATGATTATTCAGAGTCCCAACTGCTACGGGTATCTGGAGGATATGACAAACCCTGTTTCTCTTGCTGCGGGCAGCGGCGCCCTGGCCATCATGGCAGCGAATCCCCTTTCCTTCGGCCTTTTAAAAGCACCGGGAGAATGGGGTGCGGACGTGGCTGTGGGAGACATCCAGCCCTTCGGGATTCCCTCCTGTTACGGCGGACCCTCCGCGGGATATATCACCGCAAAGATGAAATACCTCCACAAGATGCCCGGCCGTATCGCTGGTGAATCCATTGATACGGAAGGCAGACGGGCCTATATACTGACCCTGCAGTCGAGGGAACAGCATATCAAACGGGAAAAGGCCGGATCCAATATCTGTTCCAACCAGAACCTGTGCGCGCTGACAGCCGCGATCTTCCTGTCCGCCCTTGGCAGGCAGGGCTTCAGGGAGCTTGCGCTGCGGAACCTTCAAAAGGCGCACTACCTTCATGATTTGATTCTTGCCAGTAACCGCACGGGAACGCGCGATGTAATTGCTTATAGCGGCAGGCAGTTTTTCAACGAATTCAGCCTGCTGCTTCCTGTTAAGGCTTCCCTCGTTATCGAAAGGTTGATGGAGGAAAACATCCTGGCGGGCGTGGAACTGCACAACCTCGACCCGGGTTTTCCGGAAAACCTTCTCACCCTGGCTGTTACCGAGAAGCGCACGAAGGAAGAACTGGACCGCTGCGCCGCGGCATTGAAGAAGGCAGTATCATGAAAGCGAATACGCCGAACTTTCCCCTTGTATTCGAACATGGAAAACCGGGCCTGAGGGCGTACAGCTATCCGGCATGCGATGTTCCGGAAAAACCGCTGTCGGATTGTATTGAGGAGGGGTTTCTCCGGCAGTCAGACCCGCTGCTGCCTGAAATTAGCGAACCTGAACTTGTCCGCCACTTTACCGCCTTGAGCAGGAGGACCTTCAGCGTGGATTCAGGATTCTATCCTCTCGGTTCCTGTACCATGAAGTACAATCCCCGGATTAACGAAGACGCCGCGGGATTCTCCGGGTTCAGGATGCCGCACCCCCTTGCACCGGAGTCCAGCGTCCAGGGGACACTCCGCCTGATGCACGAACTGCTAAAGGCTCTCTGCGAAATTACCGGCATGGCCTGGGGTACCCTTCAGCCCTTCGCGGGCGCCCACGGCTAGTTTACAGGTTTGAAAATTTTCTCCGCTTACTTCGCTCAGAGAGGCGAGGCTAAAAGACGGAAGGTGCTGGTGCCCGATTCGGCGCACGGCACGAACCCGGCCTCCGCGCGGCTTGCGGGCATGGAGGTTGTGGAAATACAATCCGACAGCCGGGGACTCGTATCCGCGGAAAGTATTAAACCTCATCTTAACGATTCCCTTGCGGGCATTATGCTGACAAACCCCAATACCCTCGGCCTGTTCGAAACAGAGATTCAGGAAATAGCCTGCCTGGCACATG
>SPDA01000390.1 GCA_004525155.1 Spirochaetales bacterium | reverse complement strand
CTGCATCTGGGGGTGGAAAACACAAAATCGAGGCTTTTCAGGGCAAGGAAAAAATTGAGTACAATTCTGGCTTCCGGTGCAACCGGCAAGGGTTTCACATAGTATATACCCTTGGAGAATAAGCATGGCGGATGAATGCGGAAAAATTGAAAGTCTGATAAATCGATGGGAAGCCTCCGGCACCGCTACGGCGGAAGACTGCAGCGATCTATCGTCCCATATCGCAGCCTGTGCTGCCTGCTCCGCCTTGTATTTGGATCTTCTGCCCTTCATCCGGCAGGACGCGGGACTGGCCGGCGGGGATATCATCGGCAAACCGCGTTATTCTCCCGTCCTAGCTGAGAAAATAATGGAAAACATCCAAAAGCGAAAAATTCACGGCAGCCACGTGAAAATCGAATATGTTTTCCTGTATGCAGCCGCGGCCCTCCTCATGGCGGTCGCCGGAATTACCCTGCTTCCGGGATTTTTGGATACGCTGCCTCAACGGGACACCGTGAAAGTCACTTTTCAGCTGACTGCTCCGGATGCGGACAGCGTGGTTCTTGTCGGGGATTTCACGGAATGGGACCGGAAGGCAGTCCTGCTCGAGGACAAGGACGGAGACGGAATCTGGGAAGCGGATATCACCCTCCGCCGCGGCAATATCTACAAGTATAACTTTATTATTGACGGCGACCTCTGGATTACGGATCCCCGGTCCGCTGCCGTTATAGATGATGACTTCGGGGGCAGCACGTCGCTGCTTCACATATGACAGGGAGAAAATGATGAAGAAAGGGAAACTAATTCTGCCGTTGATGGTGATCCTTGCAGCGCTGCGTCTGCCGGCGCAGGCGGTTTCTTCTCCCGATTTCTCCAGCCTGTTTACTGCTGAAGTTACCTCTTCCTGGCGGGAGAGTTTTCAGCGCCGGCTTGAATATCTTCTTGAAAACCGTTTCATATCAATGGAGACTGTCCGGATAGTCAGGCATTCCGCAGCCGGGGGCGATCTTCCGGAAGACCCTGAATCAGCAGCCGCCATGATGGGTTATCTGCTGCTGGAAACGGAAAAACAGCTCCGAAAAGGTGTTTCCGGACAGAAAGCTGCCATGGAAACCAGGCGTCTTATGGGACTGTATAAAAAGGCAGGCACCGCCCCGGTTTTTGCCAAGCAGGGGAGCAGGAAAGCCATAACGGACAGCAGGGCAGGCGGAAAACCCGGCGGGCTGCCGGGATTCGGAACGGGAGGAGGACCCGGTACAACCTCCGGTTCCGGGGGGCAGAACAGGCGTGAAGAGGGCGGAAACAACTGAATGGCCGGGCATGTGAAATTTAAAACCTGCGCCCGCCTCGTGTTTATAACCCTGCTTTTTTGCGGATCAGCGCCTATCTGTTTTTCCGAAAACAGGATGCTCCAGCTCTGGTATAAGGAAGACAAAAAAGCGGCAAAATACGAAAACCTGCGCTCCGATCTGGGCATTATTTTTAACCAGGCGGAAAGGGAGGGCATCCCCCCGCTTCTCCTTGTCGAAAAATTGAAGGAAGGTTCCGCGAAACACGCCGCGCCCGCGAAACTTTTTGACGCGATGAAAGCCGAACTTGAAAAACTGACAGCTGCACGGCTCCTGGTGTCTCAAGCCTGCCCCGATCCCGGCGACTCGGAAGAGACCCTGTCACTTATCCGCGGCATCAGCATATTCCTGCGCGGCGGCCTTAAGGAAGCGGAACTGCTGCGATTCCTCAGGTTAAGCTGTGCCGATTCGGCGGCGCGGTCGAGATTTCTGTCACTGGGGAGCGCCATGCTAAGCATACTTTCCATAGATGAACTTTCCGCTGATCAGAGAATTGCACTCGGTGAATCGCTAATGGAAAGCGGTATTCCGGAATCCGGTTTCCGGACTGTAGCTTCCCTGTTTCTAAAAGGCAAGGTGAACAGGATCGACACCGGCGATGTGCTTGCCATAGTTACTGCCAATCTGGTCCCTGGGAGGGGCATAATCCGGATGGAGGAAGAGCTTAACCGGAGGACACAGAAAAAATGAAAAGATGCGCGCTTACATTTCTGATCATTTTTCATTCAATATTCATTTCCCTAACTCTCGGCGCGGACGCAATGCTCTCAATTGAATCGGGGATGGAGATACCCGTTAACCCGGCTCCTGAATGGTCTCCGTTTATCGGCATTTCGGGCGGTTTTGACCTCTATAAAGCCATGTCCGAAACCTTGAGCCTTTTTCTCGACGGAAACGGAGGTATCCGGTTTTTCCCGGCGGACAATCTCCTTTCCTCGGATATCGGGGTCAAGGGTGATTTCAGCGTCATGAAAAAAGGTTTTGTCCTGAGGGGGGGCTTGGGTTTTTCGTTCGACTGGCCCGCGGCAGAAATTTCTCCTGTTGTGAATATCATGCCGGAACTGCTGCTGTCGTGCAGCCTGCCCGATATTTCATTTTCCATCAGCCAGGGCCTTATATTCAGGATTTACCCTTCCGCGGACTGGACCTGGAAAGGCGAAGCGGGCTTTTCCATTCTCCTGGCTCAGCAGATTCTGCTTCAGCCCGTTTTCCGGTTTCAGAAAGCGCTGGGCCCGGCAGCGGAAGCTGAAACCTGGCTGGAAGGCGCTCTGGAATATTCCTGGTACCCCGGCATACCCTTTATTATTGACGGTAACGCCGGTTACAGGCGGGTCTTCTCTCCGGACACTTATTCAGAAATCAGTTTTTTCGAAGCGGGTACCATATCCCTGGGGAAGCCGGTTCAGCTGGTTATATCGGTTCCCTGTACGCTTACATTGTACGATAATGTTCCAATCACCTATTACAGTGTAGAGCCCCTCGCCTCCCTGGACATTTCATTTTTCAAACACGGCTTTGTTTCACTGGGGGCGGGTCCGGTTTTCCGCATGGCGCCTTCGGATGAATCGGCCTATGCATCCTTTTACGCCGCCCTCTCCTTCAGTCTGGTATTTTAGAGTTCGGCAGGAATCTGCATTATTCAGGATCTTTCCCTGTACTTTCCCTGTAGATGAGCCTGGCTTTTTCGTCCGTGATACCGGCGGAGGCAGTTATTGAAAAGCTGAAAAGATTTAACAGCTGACTGGTGCCTTCGGGGATAAAAAACACGGCTGCATGCCAGATGCCGGGTACGGGAAATAAAAGGTGAACAGTAGAAATATCGTTTTCGCTTATGCTGAAATTATTACAGGGTTTTATCAGAAGATTGTTCGCCGTATTCCGGCTCTCCATCCAGATAAAGAGCCTGTATCCGGGAATCTGCCTTATGGTAAAAGAAAAAGAATCAGCCGCCTGAACCTCATTAACCGTAAGTGAAACGTCCTTCGCCGTCAAACCGAGGCTGGTGAAAACCTGGGAAAAAGCCGGGCTATTCTGCGCGAAGGCCGCAAAAGACGCAATTGACAGGCACAGTGAAAAAAACAAAATCTTTTTCATGGAG
>SPDA01000115.1 GCA_004525155.1 Spirochaetales bacterium | reverse complement strand
GATGAATACCAAGGGTTTTACAAAAAGCCGCGAAACAGGATACCTCTGGGTGCTGCATCCGGACACGGGCCGCCTGCTTCCCTACAAACCCCGGACCGCGGTATTCGGGGAAGGTCCGGCTGCCGATGTGCCGGTTCCGCAGGGAGAGGACAAGGTTCCCTTTGATTCCCTCGTATCCGCGGGCAGATGGTATCACGCCCAGGTCGCGATACGGTTCGAGACCCAGCCTGGAGGCGCCCCGGTATCCCGGGAGCCTTCCGGTTTCCTGGAAACTCTGGAACCTTTAGAACAGGAGTATGACACAGGTTCAGGCTTCTATGAGCAGGTGTTCCGGCACCTGACAGAAACCATCCGGCAGCGGAAGATTTCCATGCCGGAAGGATCCTACACGACGCACCTGTTCCGGGAGGGTCCTGATAAAATAAAAAAGAAACTCGGCGAGGAGGCAGTGGAACTGCTCCTCTCCCGGATGGACGAGGAACTGGTACATGAGTCAGCGGATGTAATCTACCATATGCTGGTTCTGTTCGAAGCCCTCAATCTCGATTTTGAACTGGTGATGCGGGAACTTCTGGGCCGATCAGGCTGAAGCTACCCTGTCCGCCACCATGTCTCCCACTTCGGAAGTGGAATAACCCATTTTGCCCGCGCCCAGGTTTTTAACCTTGTGCTGGGTTATATACATGACAGCGTCCTCTATGCCCTTCGCCGCCTCCCGTTCTCCCAGGGTATCCATCATCATGGAAGCCGATGCTATGGCAGCCAGCGGATTGATGACATTCATACCCGTATATTTCGGTGCGGAGCCGCCGATGGGTTCGAACATGCTCACGCCGCCCGGGTTGATATTGCCGCCCGCGGCTATTCCCATGCCCCCCTGGGTTATGGCGCCGAGGTCCGTTATGATGTCGCCGAACATATTGGCTGTAACGAGGATGTCGAACCACTCGGGATTCTTTATCATCCACATGCAGGTCGCGTCCACATGATAGTAATCCCTCTTAACTTCCGGATAATCTTTTGCACCGACCTCGTGGAAAACCCGTTCCCACAGATCGAACACGTAGGTGAGCACATTGGTCTTTCCCACCAGGGCCAGGGTGTTCACGTCACTCAAGCCTCTCGCTTTCTTTCCGTGGGTCCTGGTATACTCGAAAGCGTAGCGTATGCAGCGCTCCACCTGGTACCGCGTATAAACCATGGTCTGCTCCGCCACTTCATGAGGGGAACCCTTCATCATGATGCCGCCGATTCCGGCATACACGTCGCCGGAATTCTCCCGGATAACGGTGTAATCAATTTCAGCGGGACCCTTGTCCTTGATGGGCGTTTCGACGCCCGGGTATAGTTTAACAGGCCGGAGATTAATGTATTGGTCCAGTTCAAACCGCAGATTGAGCAGAAGCCCTTTTTCCAGAATGCCCGGTTTGACGTCCGGATGCCCGATAGCGCCGAGGAATATGGCATTGAATTTCCTCAATTCCTCCACCGCGCCGGCGGGAAGTATTTCCCCGGTTTTAAGATAACGTTCACCGCCGAAATCAAAGCTGGTCAGCTGCAGTGAAAAACCGTATCTCTTTGACGCGGCCTTAAGGACCTTCAATCCTTCCCGCACAACCTCAGGTCCGGTTCCGTCCCCGGGCAGGACCGCGATAGTATAACTTTTTCCCATTGTTCTCTCCAAGAATTTATATTGAGGCCTACTCTACCGTTTTTTTATTCTATTCGTCAACGTGAGGGGGTTTTAAAGGCCTGCTTTTTCCCTGAGAAAGCCGAGTAATTCCTGAACCTTGTAGCCGGACGCTTTTTCCGCGGAAATCCACGCTTCCATAACGCTTTTAAGGCGGGGCAATTCTTCGGCGGCCTTATCCGTTTCGATCAGATTCAAAAGCGCGATGGTGAACATCCACCAGATGAATTCCTCGTAACATTCCCTGTTGAAATACAGAATGCCTTCAAACCTGTTTTCTCCGAGAAAAAGGCGTGTTTCGTCACAGGAAATGAATGTCTCCATGGCGGCGCCGGCCGCGGCTTCGGGAGAAGACTCATCTGCGGAAGTGTACCAGTCCTGGTGGAGGAGAAGAACCTTGAGGGTAAATGTCAGGCGGTCGATGCTGTAGGCATTAAGGCCCGATTCCTCCAGCAGCCTGGAAACCGGTTTTGTGAGCAGCCATTCGTCGAAGAAGCTGCAGCTGCCCTCCGCGGCATCGTCATCGATAAGGCTCCCGACGGGTTTGAACAGGGCCCACAGAAGCATGAGCGAAGGCGTGCCCTCGGTAAGAGAAACAAGGGAATCGAGCTTGAAATCCCGCAGCACCCGGGGAAGGTCGATAAGGGCGCGCACCATGCTCATGGCGGCAGCAGTGATTTTCGTGACCGCTTTTCCGGTATCGGCGGCTCCGCCCGGATACGCTTTTCCCAGCATGAAATTGTCCGCTGAAAAGGCAACGGCCCCCTTAAGGAATTTCCTGTATCCTGTTTCGATGCGCTTCATAAAATCCGCAGGCAGCGGAGCATCCTTGAGGAGGCAGTCTTTGTACGCGGTAAACAGATCCAGCCGCAGATTTTCCCGGAAAGCCTGGTGCAGGGGCATAAGGAAAATTTCCTTGAGCACCTCGTCTATGTCCCTGAAGCCGCCGCCTGCCGTTATGGCTGCGGCCTGGGCATAATGACCCATGCTGTTGTCCTCCACTTCGCGGAAGTCCATGTACACCTGGTTTTCGTATCCCTTCAGTGAAACAAACAGTCCTCTCCGCCAGATTTCCCCCGCGTTCCGGATAAAATAGTGTTTACTGCGTTCTTCACGGAACAGGCAGAAATACCTGCTGTCATTGTGAAGCCCCAGGGAAGCGGCCAGCGATGTCCGGGTGATAATCTTTTCCGCGGAGACGGATTTCTGCGCCCTGGCCGCGGACAGATTTATCCAGCCCGTGGTTTTATCATAACTGTTGTTGTACAGGACCAGGGCGGATTCGGAACCGGCCCGGTTTGAATAGGCAAATACGTTTTCATTCACGCTGCCGGATTCGTCATAGACATCGAAGAGCAGGAAATTATCCACCTCCGCAAAGAGGTAGCGCTTTTTCATGAGAGGAAAAATTTCCTTCTCGTGCCGGGTCCGCATGACAAGGTCCTCTTTTTCGTCCCAGTACGCTTTTCTGTATTCCATGCCGTACTTTTCCGTGAAACCCTCGATCTGGCCGTGGCCGATCATGGGAAGTCCGGGCATGGTAACCAGCATGGTACAAACGCCGAAATACTTATCTCCGCTGCCGAACTGGGCAATGGCCGTGTCTTCGTCCGGGTTATTCATGAAATTGACAAAACGCTTCAATATATCCGGATCGAATTCCTGGGTGTTTTTAATGGTGTTCCTGTAATTAAGGTTTTCTTCCTTCTTAAGCATATTCATGAAAGCGC
The DNA here is from genome assembly GCA_004525155.1 of Spirochaetales bacterium. Classification (GTDB taxonomy): domain Bacteria; phylum Spirochaetota; class Spirochaetia; order SPDA01; family SPDA01; genus SPDA01. The sequence continues at coordinate 2,943 of SPDA01000115.1, read as the reverse complement.
TGTTGTATACCCGGTGCATGCCGAGGGTGCGGACAAAATATCCTTCCATGAGCCAGAAAGCTTCGGCCAGGAGCAGGGTATCGGGTATTTCCTCAGCCACCCTGTCTACCACCTGCCGCCAGAATTCCTCCGGCATGGCCTTGTTGAAATCATCTTTCGAAAGGCCGTAGTCGGAGCGGGAGGGTATGTCGCCGCCGCTGCCGGGTTCGGGAAACCACAGCCTCTGAAAGTGTCGTTTGGCGAGGGTCATGGCCGCATCGAAACGGATAATGGGAAAGTTGCTGGCCACGTGAAGAATGGTTTTAATAACCGCCTCCCGGACCTCGGGGAGAAGAAAATTGAGCTGTGCCGTATCGTTCCAGGGCATGGCGGTGCCGTCATTACCATGATAGATATAACGCGTATCTCCTGTCCAGGCATCCGTCCGCCTGAAAGTCACGGCGGCGTCTTTTTTGGAGTAATATTGATCTTCTATAAACACCTGCACCCTCGGGTCCTGGGAAAGATTTTCGCCGCTGTAGGTATGGGAGGGAAAAGGCGAGTGCCCAAGCTGGACAAACCAGTCCGGGTGGTTCACGACCCAGTCGGAATCTATGCCTGTATGGTTAGGCACCATGTCGCTGGCCAGTCTGATTCCCCTCATCGAGCAGCGCTGCTTCAATTGGTGCAGGGCATCCCAGCCGCCGATATTTTCCGCTATCTCGTAACTCAGAAGGGAATAGGCGGAAGATTCCGCCTCCGGGTTGCCGCAGAGCTGCTTGATGCGCTTCGAAGCAGGGCTCCTCTCCCAGATACCGATGAGCCAGAGGCCCGTAAAACCCCTTCCAGCGATAAGATCCAGTTCTTCGTCCGGAATCTCGTCAAGCTTCGTTACGGCGCGGCCGTATTTTTTGGAAAGCTGATCCAGCCAGACGAGAGTGGTCTTTGCAAGAAGCACAACCTTCGGCATCCACTCCTTGTCCTCGCTGAAGCGCTCGTATTCGAATTCCGCACCGCCGTAGGTATAGACCTGAGCCTTTCCCGGTCCGAAAAACCTGAGCTTTTCCTCTTCCTTGAGAAAATCGAGACTGCTTAACAGGCGGAATAAAAAACGGCCAAGCAGCATACCCCAGTGATCCCTCATGAAGGTAAGCTGGCCCTGAAGGGACAGGGGTTCGGCCACGGCAGGACTCCGGAGCATGGTAACCAGGTCCTGGCTGTCAGGGCCGAAGACGGGCCGGGATTCAAAAAATTCACCCAGTTTTTGAATTACTTCCGTGTAGGATGTGCCGGCCTTGAGATCCGTATCATCGAAAAACTCGATGAAAGGTCCGAAGGCTGGGTTCGCATTCGCGAGCCATAGCAGAAGCATTTCCTCCAGCGCCAGCTCTCTTCCGGATACCCCGCCTTCAGCTGAATCGAGGCAGGCTTTGACAGATTTGCCGTCCCTGTATACTGCAAGAGGCGGAAAGCTTTCGGTAAATTTTTCCAGGGTCCTGTCCAGTTCGTCCCTGCTCAGGGAGGAGGCAATGAATTCAATAGCTTCCCTGAAAATCCCTTTGCCGAAACTCTCCCTGTAAAGTTCAACGACATAGTGCAGGATTTCATCGATGAGCCCCATGGCATTGAACTGACCCGCACGCACGGTCTGTTCCGGAAAGCTGACGAGGTCCCTCGTATCGTTCATTTTCTGTGCGAGCACGCGGACTGCGTGAAAGTTGGCAAAAATTACATTTCCGGTGGACGCAAAAAGAAATTCCTCCACCTGATAGCGTTCCCGCAATTTTGCGGCTATATGAAACTCTTTAACCGGACCTTTCTGAAGACCGCTGCGGGAAGCGACTTTTGTCAAACGCATCGATATTCCGCAGGCCCTGTTCCTTGTAGTCAAATCCGGTTCCCCCTAATATAAAAACGGTATGAGTATCTTTCGCTCCGCGGGATACCCGGAAAAATTCTGCAGATACCATTGATGATGGGAATGAGCCCTGGGCATGAGATTGGCTATGGTGAAGACGGCAAACGCGAGCCCCGGCAGGGACCAGGTGGCAATGGCCCAGCCTGTCCATTCAAGAATTTCCCCGAAATAATTCGGATTGGAGACATATTTAAAAAAGCCGCCGTAGGGAATTTTATACCCATCCTCACCCGGTTTACGCAGCTTTCTCAGAATATGATCCGCCTGCCGGTTGATGAAAAATCCGGCTATAAAAAAAATAACCCCCAGGATAAAACGCGGGTCCCGGAACCAGGAAACGGAGTAGACCCGTGAAAATTGAAAAAGATACCTGCCGTTAATATAGCCGTTGCAGGAATTGAACACAATGGCAAACACAATAAGAACTACCGGAAACCGTTTGTTACTCCTTATAAGAAACGGATACACATAGGTCCTCTGAACATAATGAAATTCCCAGATGAGCAGGAAAATTATGGAAACAAGGTTCATCCTTCTTTCGCTTAACGCAAAAAAAAGAGCTATGACACAAACGGCGGGGGTTTCCATAACCATCCAGGCAATCCTCGGGTTGATGCCGGGCCCCCATCCCTTCCTGGAATGCTTGCCGTAAGGGGCGCTTACCAGATACAGATAGATAAAGATGAGCGGTGACGAAGCAAATACGGTAATCATGACAATAAAATAAAAGGTCTTTTCTCTCATCCTTTGAAACACTTGTATCCATGGAGTATACTTCTCTAACGAGAGGTATGAATGAAAAAACTTGGACCTGCTATCATAGCATTACTTTCTTTTATTGGTCTACTCATGTATTCCTGCGCCTCTTTCAGCGGCAGCGGGGGCGGGGGCGGGGAAAGCACGGCATCCGCAAAAATGGCGGAAATGCCGGCCCCAAGCACACAGCCGGGAGGCCAGGCTTCCGGGATTTCATCTGAAGAAATATCCTCCGCGCCTGCTGCCGAGGCTGCCGATGCCGCTCCCCAGGCGCCCGGCGAACCTTCCTC
>SPDA01000183.1 GCA_004525155.1 Spirochaetales bacterium | reverse complement strand
TTTGCAGGAATTGACAATATCTTTGCCGATGCAATAGACTTACAAAAGGTTGTCGGAATTCTGCAATCGCAGAAAAGACGGGCGGATCGAGACGCGGAAAGCCTACCTTTCATCCAAATGTAGCGGTGGAATGCCGGAAGGCATAAAGACGATCGTTTTTGTAGCAATAAAGCAGGGTAAGGAGGTGAAAAAACAATACCTGTAAGCGATTATTTAAAATAAAAAATTGTTTAAAAGTATACCGAACCGTTTTAATAGTGGCGAACAGAGTATCGACAGGTAACTTTTATAAGGAAAGGAGGATAGTATGAAACGAACATTCTTGATTATTCTTACGGTGTTGTTTCTTCTTCCGGTTGTATTGTTCGCGGGAGGAACGAAGGAGGCAGGAAGCGGTCAGATCGTTATTGGCATGACGGTCCCCGGCCTGCAGTTCCCATTTTTCGTGACTATGAAAAACGATGCGGATGCCGTAGCCGCGAAACTCGGTGTGAAGATCATATTTGTCGACGCGCAGAATGATTCGGCAAAGCAGGCAGCCGCGGTGGAAGGTTTTATTGCTCAGAAGGTCAACGGTATCCTGATTTCCCCGATGACTGTCGATTCCCTCGTTCCGGCCATAGAGGCCGCCGTTAAAGCGGGTATTCCAGTCGCAACAGTCGATCGGAAAGCTAACACGGACAAGGTACTCGTTCATGTCGGGGCAGACAATGTTGAAGGCGGGCGCGCTGCAGCCAGGTTTATTATCGAAAAACTTGGAGGGAAAGGGTCGGTCATTGAGCTTGAAGGGACAACCGGGTCTTCCCCCGCTATAGACAGGAAGAAAGGTTTTGACGAAGTCATCAACGCGTCGCAAGTGAAAATCCTTGTAAGCCAGACAGCGGAATTCAGCAGGGCCAAAGGTCACGACGTTATGGAAAACCTGATGCAGTCGAATCCAAATTTTGATGCTGTGTTCGGTGCCAACGACGAGATGATCATCGGCGCGATCGAAGCCATGTCCTCCGCCGGCATAGATCTGAAAAAAAAGATAACAGCAGGATTTGACGCTACGCCTGACGCCTTTGCCTATATGAAGGAAGGAAAACTCGGTGCGACCATTGACCAGTTTCCCGGCCAGCAGGCAGGACAGGCAATAAACGCTCTTGTGGATTTTATTAAAGATAAAAAGAAACCGGCGAATTCGGTAATATACATTTCACCGAAAGCCGTTACCTCGGCACCTTAAAAACGAGTTAAGGAACTCAAAGCACAAAGGCCGGCGCCCCTGCGGCGCCGGCTTTATTATCAAGGGGCAATATCCAACCGACATGAATACACTGTTAACAATGACCGGAATCAGCAAGAGCTTCCCAGGGGTTAATGCGCTTAAAAAGGTGGACTTTGATCTATTCCAGGGGGAGGCGCATGCGCTCGTAGGTGAAAACGGGGCGGGTAAATCCACACTTATCAAGATTCTATCCGGTGTATATCGGGCAGACGAGGGGGAAATCCGGCTCAAAGGCCGAACTATGGTACCCACAGGTCCCCGGGATATGCTCAACGCCGGGATCAGCGTCATTTATCAGGAACTGAACCTGGTACCTTATTTTTCGGTAGCGGAAAATATTTTCCTCGGCCGGGAACCGAAAAGGAAGGGCGGCCTTATAGATTGGAAAAAAATGAGGGAGGATGTCGTAGATCTTCTCGAGCCTTTCGATCTTTTTATCGATCCCCGCGCGAAAATCCACACGATAGGACCGGCATATCAGCAGGTTGTAGAAATTGCGAAGGCGCTTTCAATCAAGGCAGACATACTGGTTATGGACGAACCAACAGCATCCCTCACCGGCGGCGAGGTCGATAAGCTTTTCGAAATAATACATAACCTTAAACGCAAGGGCGTCTCAATCGTATACATCTCCCACCGTCTCGAAGAAATTCACAAGGTTGCCGACCGTGTAACCGTATTGCGGGACGGGGAACTAATAAAGACGTCGCCCCTTTCCGATATTTCTGTCGACGAGATTATAAGGCATATGGTCGGGCGTAAACTCACCGAACAGTATGCCACCGCTGAAAGCCCCACCATCGAGGAAGTCCTGCGCGTCGAAGGGCTTTCGAAAAAGGGCGTGTGCACGGATGTTTCCTTCCGTGTTCACCGGGGCGAAATTCTGGGTTTCGCAGGGCTTGTAGGCGCGGGGCGGACGGAGATTATGCAGCTGATCTATGGTTACCGAAAAAGAGATTCGGGAAAAATATTCCTTCGGGGAAAAGAACTCAAAATTCGAAGGACAAGGGAAGCCGTCAAGAACGGCATCGCCCTGATTCCGGAGGAGAGAAAGAAGCAGGGGCTTGTACTGGGGCTTTCCGTCCTTGACAATTCAGCGCTCACGATTCTTGACCTCCATAATACTCTGGGGTTTATAAAGTGGCGCAGTATTCTCGATCTGGTAAAGAACATGGTAAACAGCCTCGGCATTAAAACCCCTTCCCTCCGTCAGGAAGTGCGTAATCTCTCCGGGGGCAACCAGCAGAAGGTAGTACTGTCGAAATGGTTTGTCCGTAACTGTGCGGTATATATCTTCGACGAACCAACGCGCGGCATCGACGTGGGAGCGAAGGCGGAAATTTACAGACTGATGCAGGCCCTTGCCGGAGGCGGCGCCGCTATTATCATGATTTCATCGGAACTGCCGGAAGTGATGCACGTGAGCAACCGAATCATCGTTGTGCATGAAGGCAGGATTGTAAAAGAGTTTAACCGCGGCAATGCGACAGAAGAAGAAGTGATGAGCTATGCCCTGGGGCTCAAGGCTGATAGTTCCCGTGAAAGAGCAGAAAGGAAGGTTAATAATGAAGTTTAACATCAAGCATATATTCCGTTCTTACGGTATTGTTATTGCTTTCATCATTATCTGCGCAATTCTTACGATCCTTTCCCCTGTTTTCCTCAGTATCACGAATATTCTGAATATCGTCCGGCAAAGTTCGATTTTCGGCATAATGGCAATTGGTATGACCTTCATTATTCTCACAGGAGGAATAGACCTTTCTGTAGGCTCAATTCTCGCGATTGCGGGAGCGGTGGCAGCGGGAATGCTGAAGTCGGGCGTAGGCATGTTGCCTGTGGTACTTGTTGCGTTGCTGATTGGGATAGGATGCGGGCTCGCAAACGGCTTGCTGATTACAATCGGCCGGATTGCTCCATTCGTGGTAACACTCGGAATGATGAGCATAGCACGCAGTTTGACACTTATTTTCACAAAAGGATACCCTATAAGCGGGTTCAACGAAACGTATCGATTTATCGGGGGCGGCGACATCCTGTCCGTGCCCGTACCGATAATCATTTTTATTCTGACAGTCGTCATAGCCTGGCTTATCCTCACACAGACACGGCTCGGCCGTTATACCTACGCCATCGGCGGCAACGAAGAGACAGTCAAACTTTCCGGCATAAACTCAAACTTCTATAAGACTATCGTCTACATCATTTCGGGCATTGCATCAGCTATCAGCGCGCTGATATTGACCTCACGGCTGAACTCGGCGGAGCCGGTAGCGGGGCAGGGATATGAGCTTGATGTAATCGCTGCAGTGGTTATCGGCGGCACGAGTTTGAGCGGAGGCAGAGGCGGAGTATGGGGTACCCTCATTGGGGCGCTTCTTATCGGCGTTATCAATAACGGGATGAACCTCCTCGGGATATCGCCTTACTTTCAGCTTTTCGTTAAGGGTCTTATCATTATCGGCGCAGTACTTCTCGACAGGCTGCGTCAGACAGCCGATTAATTAAAACAAGAAGCGGAATAATGTCGGTCAAATCCATCGCAGAAAAAGCCCTCGAGCAGGGCCGCGGTATTCTGAGCCTGGCGCCCATATGAGTGCCCCGGGCTTTTTGTGTTCCGGGCAGGAGGATTTAACTTCATCCATCCTATTACCACGCATTCGGCGGGGATAGGCGGAATCTATGAACGATGGTTTTTCTCAACAACGCCTGCGGATACCAGACCTAAAACCAGCCCGAACGAGGGCTTTCGTATGGTCGTTTTCCAAAATGGTTCTAAAAATGAAAAGATAACACTGGCGGAAGCAGTCCGGGAACTCAAGGATTCCGCCACCGACCCGATAGTGATGCTCAAACACTTCGGACCGGGAAACCCGGACCTGAAGGGATAAAGTTAAGCGGGGCGGGATTCGTTCCTTCCGGATTACTCAATCCGCAAACCCCTTGTTTCATTGCCCCTGCAAGCGCCGTACTAATGAACCATCGCTTCCGCCGTCTTTGTCAGGCCCTTTCTCTCCGCATATTCCTTTGCCTGATAGATGAAAGCCTGTAGCCTGGTCTCAATGCCCGTGTCCTCCTGGCCGTCGTAGGCAATGTTCACCCAGGGTATGTTGTCATGATCCTTTCTGAAGGCGGATGAAAGGGAGGTAACAACCGTGCCCGGCATGCAGGTAAAGGGCAGGATATTTGCGATACCCGAGACACCCTGCTCCACCAGGTGGACGCAGTTGCCTAGATTAAGGGCAGGGTCGCCGTCGTAATCACGGTGAATGTAGGGTCCGCAATACTCGAGCATTTCTTGCAGTTCAACTTCCTTGTCCATGTCCGCCATGCCGTCAATGGCTTTGTCCAGCTGGTGATAGAGGATGTTCGTGAAAAATTTCTGGAGACCGGCTTTGCGCAGTCCCTTCCTGTCCCCCTTCCATACACTGTCCCTCCAGTAGCGGTAGGTGGAATAGGTAATCCATTCCCGGAAAGGCGACATGAGAACCTCCGCGCCGAGGGCTTCGAGCCTGTCGGCCACAAACCCGGAACAGAAGGCATTGTCGCGCATGAAGATCTCGCCGACCACGGCGATTACCGGTTTGCGGCTGCCGTTCGACCTCGGTATGGCCTGGAAGGCCAGAGCAGCCTGGTGAAGGACCTCCGCCGTGGTTCCGGAACCCTCTTCTATCGATTTAACGATGGCGTTAAGGTAATCCTTGTAAATCCGGTCCGTGTCGCCCTTTACAAGTTCGTAGGGCCGGGTTTCGAGCTGGAGTTTCCGCAGAAGATCGATGGAAACGATGCCGCGGACAGCCGCTATCCGGAACCTGTTGCCGTATCCACCCGAAAGGCCGGCGTAGGAATTATCGTTGGAGGGGGCCACGATGCTGACATCCTCAAAACCGAGACGGTTAAAAAGGATCCTCTGGAACCTGTTGTACTGGCCGAAACGGCAGGGCCCGTTGTGGTCCGGCATGAAGAAACTCACTTTTTTCGGATCGATGCCGGGTTCCATCAGCTTCTTTATAAAACTGCCGGTGGTACAGATCATGGGGAAACACTCCCTGGAAGACGTGTATTTTCTGCCCCACTCCAGGTCCTTCTCATCCTGCATGGGAAGCACCTGAGCGTTGATCCCGCAGCTCCTCGATGCCGCCGCAAGCCCCAGGGCCCCGTCGCGCATG
>SPDA01000077.1 GCA_004525155.1 Spirochaetales bacterium | reverse complement strand
CCGTGCGTGCTCCTTGGAGAGAAGCATGATAAGGTCTTCCTGGTCCGCCATGGGCAGGTCATAGAGTAGCCCGAGTTTTTTTTCCTGTTCCAGTGCCAGAAACCTTTTTATCTTTTCTTCATCATTCAGGCCGTCCCATTCATCCGTCAATTCCCTTACTTCCGGATCCTCCATGCTACCACTCCCCAACCAGCAGAATTTCCCTCTCCAGAACAAAGCCGTAGGCGGCCAGGACCTTTTCCTCCGCCAGTTCCATCAGTTCCCGTACGTCCGAGGCTGATGCTCCGCCCGTATTGATTATTATATTGGCGTGAAAAGGCGCAATCTGGGCGCCGCCCTTTCTGACGCCTTTAAGTCCGAGGCTTTCCAGAAGTTTACCCGTTGGTTTGCCGAACCCGCGGTTGTTTTTGAACACCGAACCTGCCGAAGGATGGAGGAAGTGCCCCTTTTCCTCCCTCTCGCGTTTCGCTTTTTCGAGAGCCGCACGGATTTCATCCGGCCTCCCTTCCGCCAGGGAGAATTCCGCAGCCGTAATAACGGCATCCATGGACTGAAAGGGAGACTTTTTATAACCGAAATCACCGGCCCGGACATGATATTCGCCGGGTCCTTCGGAGCCGATATATTCCACCCGGCTCAAGACTTCGGAAATGGAATGGCCGAAACAGCGGGCGTTCATCCAGACGGAGCCGCCCACGCTTCCCGGCATGGCATAAATAAACTCGAGACCCGAAAGCCCCGCGGCAGAAGCAGAGGTAACGGTATCGGTCATTTTCGCACCAGCCTCGGCCCTGAGGGAGGAGTTCCGGACATGGATGCCGCTCAGCCCCGCCATCCGTATCACAAGACCGCGGATACCCTTATCGGAAACCAGAATATTGGCGCCTTCACCCAGGATGGTCATGGGCAATGCTGCCTTTCTGGCCTCTTCTGCCAGGACAGCAAGGTCACGGGTATCGGCAGGCTCCGCCAAAATATCCGCGATTCCGCCTATTCTGAAGCTCGTATACATTTTCATGTCCGCATTACGAATGATTTTGCCGGATATATTGATTTTCTCACAGAATTCTTTTACAGTATCCACAGTTTTGACAGTATAGCTAAAAACGAATCAGGCCACAACAACAATGTAAGGCAATAAACGGAGAACAAGGTGACGCTCAATGTCTACAACACTCTCACCAGACGCCTGGAGGAGTTTTTCCCCATAACCCCGCCGAAGGTGGGTCTCTACTGCTGCGGACCGACGGTTTACAACTTCGCCCATATAGGAAACCTGCGTACCTATATTTTCGAAGATATTCTCCGGCGCACGCTCGAATATCTGAATTACAAGGTAACCCATGTCATGAATATCACGGATGTGGGCCACCTTACCGACGATGCGGATGAAGGCGAAGATAAAATAACCAGGAGCGCTCGGGAACGGAAGATGAGCGTCTGGGAGATTACCGAATCCTTCAGCGCTGCTTTTTTCAGGGACCTTGAGGAACTTCATATACTGATGCCGGGTATACGCTGCAAGGCAACAGACCATATAGGGGACATGATAGCCCTTATCCTGAGGCTTGAGGAAAAGGGCCTGACCTATACCTCCGGCGGTAATATTTATTTCGATATCGGAAAACTGCCTGGTTACGGCGTTCTTGCACTGCTCGACAGGCAGGAACTGAAGGCAGGGGCCCGGATTGAAGTGGACCAGGGGAAGAAAAATCCTCATGATTTTGTTCTTTGGTTTACCAGGTCCAAATTCGACCACCAGGCCATGCAATGGGACAGTCCCTGGGGAAAAGGATATCCCGGCTGGCACATAGAATGCAGCGCCATGAGCATGAAATACCTCGGGGAGGAATTTGATATACACTGCGGCGGCATAGATCACATTCCGGTACATCACACCAATGAAATAGCCCAGTCCGAGGGCGCCACCGGACATAACTGGGTGAGGTACTGGGTCCACGGCGAGTTTCTCGTCATGGACAAGGAAAAAATGGCTAAATCCGCGGGAAATTTCATAACGCTGGAGAAGATCAAGCAGCAAGGCTTTGAGCCACTCGATTACCGTTATTTCTGCCTCGGCGCTCATTACAGGACACAGCTTCAATTCAGTTTCGAGAGTCTTGAGGCCGCCAAAAACGCCCGGGCAAACCTGATGGAAAAGGCGGCAGCCATAAAAATGGAAGCTCGCGGGGAACTGTCCCCCCTGGGAACAAAGGCAAAGAAATATCTTGAGGAATTCAGGACACACCTCTGCACGGATCTGAACATGCCGCGGGTGCTCTCCGTTTTATGGAATGCGGTCAAAGATACGGCAATTACAGTCAGGGAAAAATGGACACTGATAACGGAAATTGACAGAATTATGGGATTGAAGCTCTCCGAGGTCCCGGTTGAAGAACCGGAGCTGCCGCCGGAGCTGAAACAACTGCTCGCGGACCGTGAAAAAGCCAGAAAAGAAAAAAATTACGAGAAGGCCGACGAAATACGTAAACAGCTTGCGGAAAAGGGATTTTCCCTTGAAGATACGTCAGGCGGTCCAAAAATTCGGCGGATTGTTTAAAAAATATGGTATTATCTTGTTCCGGGTGTAACATTTCCGCCATTGTGTTGTTTATATGAGTAGAGAAGAAAGCACTCTTGAATTCAGTCAATTGTACGAAAATACATTTCGACTCATCTATACTGTCGCCTACAGGATTACGGGCAAGGTTGAGTCAGCTGAAGAACTCACCCAGGAAGCATTTATTAAACTCTATGAAAGATTTTCCCAGTTCGAAGATGCTAACCAGGCAAAGTACTGGCTTATACGGGTGGTAAAAAACCTGGCATTCAATCATGAAAAACGGAAAGGAACGGAGATCAGGGCTTATACAAAATTCCTGAACAATTCAAGAGAAAGCGAAGATTCAAGTGAAAACCTCCTTCTCAGGAAGGAGGCCTCCGAAGCGGTCAGGGTAACCCTGAACCGGCTGCCGGAGAAGCTCAGGGCGCCTCTAGTCCTGAAGGAGTATGGCGAATTGTCTTACAAGGAAATTGCGGAGATCCTTGGCATTTCCGAGGGAAATGTCAAAGTCAGGGTGTTCAGAGCGCGGGAGGTTTTAAGTAACCTCATGCGGGAGGATAATCATGTGTCCTGAAAAACAGATATTATCTGCGTATTTCGACAAGGAACTTCCGGAACCGGTGGAAAAAATCCTTCGGGAGCATGTGGAAGGATGCAGTGCATGTCTGGAGCAGCTCAACACATACGGGAAAATTCAGTCATCAATCAGGAAGGACAGCCTTCAGGTATCCGAACATGCCAAAACAAGGGTATACGAATCCATAGTGCAGAAGATGTCGGTCGGAAACAGGCTGTTCAATAGATTTTCCCTGTGGAACAGGCGAATAGGCGTTCCGGTTCCGGTTCTGGCTTTTACCATGGCCCTGGTTCTGGTTCTCGCACTCGGAATAACCCTTGTATCCATAAAACAGCCTGGAAGCAATGTCATGGCTTTGAACAGGCAGGAAGCGGTTCCCCTGCAGGTAACAGTTTCCGACCTGAAGGAACTGGTAAAACTGCTGGATTCGGATAATTTCGTGGTGGAAGTAAATATGGAGCTTCCGGTTGACCACAATTTCTCCATCCTGGGCGAGCCGGTACTGACCCGGGGACAGGAAAATCGCGCCTATGACCTCCGTCCCTGATTACACATAACCGTCATGACGAAAAAGATCTTTTTTGTCTTCTTAATACTTGTTTTTCTCTCCATACTCTCCCTGCCGGCTGACGAAATAAGCGATCTCCTCAAACTTCTCGACAATAATGCCTATTCCGTGCATGTCATCGCCAGGGTCATTCAGCAGAATGATGTGTCCGTCTGGGACATGGAAATTACAAAACTGACAATTTCCGGAAAAACCATAACAGTCCGCTTAAACGGCGATAACCTGCGGGCCACCGCAGAACTTACTCCCTACAAGCAGTCGGACAACTCCATACTCCTGGTTGCCCAGGGACAGGTATGGATAACGTCTCCGGGCGATCAGAACGCTAAATATTCCAGTACCATTCAGAGTCTTCCCATACGGGCGGGAGATAAGGTATATTTTTATCCTCTTGGAGTATCCAAAAAGGAAAAGGAACCTCCTTTCAGTATAGAGCTGGAAATTCAGGTTACCCCTTACGAAGTGGCAGTCCAGAAGGGTAAACAATAGGAACTGAATGGAAGAACAGGAACAGGAACAAACTCTCCCCCTGCATAAAAGAATAATAAAAAGCAAGGCGTTCCTGCCTGCAGTTATTTTCTTGTTTGCAGTTATACTCTTCAGCATCAGCTCCCGGTTTTCCGACAGAATTCCGGTACTGGACAGCATCACGCCGGAAGTTTCGTATCCGGGGGATGTTCTGGTTATTTCCGGCCGGTATTTCGGTAAAAGCCGCCAGGGAAGCGAAGTGACCATAGTGGGTTTACGGCTGCCCTCCTCTCTTTACCTCGAATGGCAGGAAAACAGGATAAGCTTTGTGGTGCCGAAAGATGCCGGTTCCGGTCCTCTTGTCGTGACCACAAGAAACGGAAGAAGCAACAGCCTCATATTCACCAACAGAAACCATATACCCGTGGTGCTGGAAGGGCCGGCGCAGCCGGGATTTCCCTATGTCAAATCGATTTCACCCACAACGGGCAGTTCGGGCACCCTCATTACCCTAACCGGCCAGAATTTCGGCATGGAAAAGGGAAACGGCAGGGTACAATTCACCTCACTTTCGCCGGCGGACACCCAGGTAATGGTATCCCCGCAGCCCAGTACCATTGATGCTCTCGATCTCGATTACGATTACGAAAGCTGGACGGACCAGGAAATTCAGGTGCGCCTGCCGGACGGCGCATCTTCGGGCAGTATGCTGGTTTATACCGAACAGGGACCAAGCAACGGCTATTATTTTGAGGTGACCGAACCGGTGGGAACAAAAATCCTCAGGCAGAAAAGGGGTTACCAGCTGCAGTACGGGATTACAGTAAGAAATGTATCAGCCGCCGGTGCCGGTTCCGGGCTGTATCTGTGGATGCCCCAGGTTTATTCCGGTCTCGAACAGCGCAACATGGAATTAAATTCGCAGCCTTCGCCGCTCTGGAATACCTATCCAGGTCTGCTGGTGTATTATTTTGAGAACATGAAATCAGGATACGAATACAGCGTAAGCCAGACTTTCTGGTTCGAGCGATATGCAATTGAATCCAGGATAAATCCGGAAAAAATTCCAGCGGAACCTTACGACAAGGGCAGAAAATTATTTACGGTTTTCACGGCGCCGGATGAATTTGTCCCCTCCGGCGATCCCGGAATACAGGCACTGGCCAAAACCCTTACGGGAAGGGACAAAAATCCCTATATAATCGCCTGGAGAATCTATAACTACCTGATTGCCAACTTTTTGATTGACAAGACTCCTGTCTTTAACAGCGCGGTCTCGACGCTTGAAGCGAAAAAAGGCGACAGTTACACTATTTCCCTTCTTTTCAGCGCACTCCTGCGCAGCGCCGGCATACCGGCAAGGCCTGTGGCCGGGTATATTGTGTACGGAAACAGAATTCCAGTAAAACATTATTGGGCAGAATTTTATATTCAGAACTACGGATGGGTTCCGGTTGACGTGAGCCTGGGATCGGGCCTGCGATGGGCAGGGTTTCCGGATTTGAGCGGTACCGGCAATCAGAATCCCGGCGAATTCTACTTCGGCAGCCTGGACAACCAGCATATCGTCATTTCACGGGGCATACTTCCTACGGTATCGATAAACCCCTCCGGCATCACGGCACGGAAACCGAGGCATCATTCATTTCAGACAATCAACGAAGAGAGCATTTCGCTTGCCAGTTACAGTTCCGTGTGGTCGGACGCAAATATAGTGGAATGGTGGTAGGAAAGGAAACTTCCTATATTTTTAACCGTAAAAGCCGAAGATATAATTACAGGTGCATCCCCGGTCGTTGACAAATGGGGACAATGATTCATATACTTGTTTTAAAGGTGATTTATGAATAACCCGCTTCAACTTGCTATGGTTAATTTCAAAAAGAACGCGTACATCATTGTTGAAGGGAAGCAGAATGCAGATTACTTTTTCATAATCAAGGGCGGCAAGGTACATATCGGCAAGGAGGTCGAGGTAGTCGAAGAGGAAGGGGGAAATATACTGAATCCGGGAGACTTTTTCGGTGTTGTCAGCACCATGTCCTCCCACAGCCATATTGAGACAGCCCAGGCCTTGAGCGATGTTTCCCTCATCTCCGTTCACAGGGACCAGTACGGACTGCTTATCGAAAAAAACACCCCGGTAGCGCTCAAGATTATCCAGGGGTTTTCGCGGAAAATGCGTTATCTCGACGAAGCCCTCACCCGGCTCACCCTCAAAAGCACGGGCGGTGAAGACCCGACTCACCTGTTCCGCGTCGCCGAATATTATGCCCGGCAGAGTCAGTATAATCAGGCTTATTACGCTTATTATCAATTCCTGCGGTACTGTTCAAATGACCCCAATGAGAAAACCGCGAAAGAGCGGATGGGCAAGATAAAACCCTATGCGAATGCCGTATTTCTCGACCCGGACAACGATTCCTTTAACCGTACCTATCCGAAGAACACCATGATTTTCAGCGAAGCCCAGCCGGGTCAGGAACTGTACATAATCCAGAAGGGCAGCGTCAAGATTACCAAGATAGTGAATGACAGCGAAGTGCTTCTCGCTGTGCTCAAGCAGGGGGATATTTTCGGCGAAATGTCCCTTCTGGAAAACAAACCGCGGTCCGCATCCGCCATTGCCTACGATGATGCCACTCTGCTGGCGGTGAACAAGGCCAACTTCGAACGCATGGTCGCTTCACAGCCGCAGATAATTACAAGGCTTACCCAGTTACTGGCCGAAAGAATATGGTTTATCTACAAACAGCTCGCCAACACTCAGATATCCGACCCCCTTGGCAGACTGTATGACGCCCTCCTCATCCACCTCGAAAGAAACCGGGTGCCCATAGCAACAAGCGAAGCATATACCTTCGATTTCGGTCCCAAGGAACTCGTCAACATGGTGGGCCTCTCCGCGGACGCCGGCAATTCTTCCATCAGGAAACTGTTTGAAAACAAGAAATTCAAACTTGTAGACAACAGGATACATACCTCTGACTTAGAGGAAATCGACAAACAGGCGAAGTATTTCAGAAAAATGGAAAAAATCGAAAGAGCGAGAAAACAGGGTTCACTGAAAAACAGCTGATTCGTCCCCGGAAAGGCTCAGGGCGCGATTTCCAGCCCCGCGAAAAAACAGCTCCCAAGACTCCTGATTATAAATGATCCCTGCACGTTTTTTTTGATATGGATTAATTGCTGTACTCCGCCGCCGTCATCGAGAGGTACAAAGAGATCCCCCCCGGGCTTAATCTGACGGCTTATGATTTCGGGCAGCATGGTAAGGGCGCCATGGACAATGACCACGTCAAAAGGACCGGCATCCGCCCAGGCAAGGGGATCCGG
>SPDA01000309.1 GCA_004525155.1 Spirochaetales bacterium | reverse complement strand
CAGTGGGTGACGGACATCCGGGACAAAGCCACGGGTGAAGACATTTACCCTGCGGTGATGGAAATCATACGAAAGACGAAACCCGGGGAATTTCCCGGCGGCTTCCGTTTCATTTTCGAATCGGCCAAGCGCCTCGGCTTCATCTGTTCGCCGGCGGACAACCACGTGGGCGACTACCTCTGGTTCGTGGACGACACCATCGCAGAAGCCTGCAGCCTGAAACCCTACCCCGTGGACATGTGGTTCGGCGGAAGAATGGCCAATGACTGGCAGCAGATAGTGGCCAAATATGATTCAAAAGAGGCGATAAAGACCTATGTTTCCCAGCGCCGCATCGGCTGGCTGAGCCTCCAGATTTCCCGCTACCTCATGACCGCCGGCCAGAAGTACCACCCGGCGGTAAACCTCATGAACAACGGCGCAATTCCCAACCTGACTGACGACATCATCGTTGAACTGCCTGCCGTCATCGGACCTGACGGCCCCAAGGCGGTGCAGTATGGAAAACTGCCGGATACGGTTGCCCCGTACTGCCAGCTCACAGGTTCCATAACCAATATCGTGGCGGACGCTGCAGCCACCGGATCGAAGGAACTGGCCCTTCAGGCCCTGCTGATGGATCCCTTTGTGCGGAGCGTTACGGTGGCGGAAGCGCTGCTTGAGGACATGCTCGCCTACAGCAGGCAGTACGAGACGCGTTTTTAAGCGTTTACTTTTATCAGCACTTTCATGACTTTATCCCGGTTTTCGTCTATGTGACGGTAGGCGTCTTCGTACTTCAGAAAGTCGAATTCGTCGGTTATAAGAGGCTGCAGTTTGACGAGACCTTTTTCCACGAGCCCGATAGCTGTTTTGAAATCTTCTATTACATACCGGGCGGTGCCGATTACAGACAATTCGCTTTCATTAACCAGGGCCATGTCCATGGGTACTTTTTCCCCGAAGACGCCGACCACCACGATATGAGTACCCTTCCTGGCAAGGCTCACTGCAGTCTGCATGAGCGGTACTGCGCCGGCGCATTCGAATATGACGTCCGCCTTTTCCCTGCTGCCGAACGTCTTATCCACTACAGCACTGAGATCTTCCTTTGAGGTATTAACGGCGCAGTCTATGCCGCAATCCACGGCCTTTTTAAGGCGGAAATCGTTTATGTCCGCGATGATGACTTTGGCAGCGCCCATGGCCTTGGCCGTCTGCGCAGTAAGGTTGCCGATAGGCCCGGCGCCCAGGACTAGTGCTTTCATTCCATTTCTGATACCCGCTTTTTTCACCGCCCGCACCGCTACGGCCAGCGGTTCTATCATGGCGCCGCTTCCGAAATCCATGTTTGACGGCAGTTTGACAAGTCTCGACGCGTCCGCGGCGAAATAATCGGACGCCGTACCCATGGCCTGGAAACCGATAACTTTGAGATTATCACAGATATTATACATGCCCTGTTCGCAGGGAAAGCACTTCCCGCAGGACACCTGCGGCTCGATGGTAACCCTGTCGCCGGGTTTAAAGTCCTTGACGCCCGCGCCCGCGCGGACAACCTCGAAGGACACCTCGTGCCCCTGCACCAGCGGAAAGGAAACGTAGGGATGCTTCCCGTGAAAAACATGAATGTCGCTGCCGCAGACACCGATGCGCATCACCTTGAGGAGCACTTGCTCTATCCAGATTTCAGGCACAGGTACTTCTGTGAAATCTATGTGCCCCGCTTTTGTCATGACCGCCTGTCTCATTTTTTCCATAACTATTCCACCACCCTAAGCCAGCCGCCGTCCACGTAATACGTCGACCCGACACAGTAACTCGCCTTATCCGACGCGAGGAAAAGATAGGTTTCCGCAAGTTCCTCCGGTGTCCCAAACCGTTTAATAGGCGCATTGTCTTTGGCTATACCATCGAGGAAATCCTCTGGTGTTATGCCTTTGTCTTTAGATAGAATTCCCGCAGTCTTCCACCAGTCCGGGGTAAGTATAAGGCCCGGGCTAATGGTGTTCACGCGGATATTGTGTTTGATTAGTTCTTCCGACAGACACTTGCCTAACATGGACAACGCAGCCTTGGTAACATTGTAAATCGGTTCATACCCCAGCGGCTGCCGGGCGCAGATGCTCGAGGTATTGAGGATGACGCCGGCGCCCCGCTTTATCATGTAGGGCGCGAAGGCCCGCGCTGTCCGTACCGCAGCCATGACATGCAAATCCCAGACCGCGTACCATTTCTCATCCGGCGACTCGAGAATGGTCTCTTCCGTGCCGGTGCCCGCGTTGTTAATGAGTATGTCGACACCGCCGAAGGCCTTTTCAATCGAAAGGCGCGCCTTCTCCAGGTCTTCCGGCACGGTAACATCCATGGGTAATCCCAGGGCCCGTACCCCGAAATCAGCCGTTATTTTGTCCGCTTCCTGTTTTATCTGATCCGCGCTCCTGGCGCCGATCGCCACATCCGCACCTTCCCGCGCGAAAGCCCTCGCCACCGCGAGCCCGATACCCCTTCCGGCGCCTGTAACAAAAACCTGTTTACCTTTTAATCCTAAGTCCATGCTAAGGCCCTGCCTTCCAAGATTGTTCTGAAATCAGTATAAGAGCTTGCCCTGTCATTGACAACACTCCCGCTTGGATTTACCATTATTCATTATGCAGTCCCTCTTTTCACGTTCCAAACCCGGTACGAAAGGCTACTCCCTTCCTAAGCGGGACGTGCCGGAAGCGCCCCCTCTGCCGGATGCCTACCGAAGAAAGAGGCCCGCGAACCTGCCGGAACTGGCGGAGCCGGAAGTCGTCCGGCACTTTACCAACCTGTCCCGGCTTAACTACAGCGTGGATTCCCATTTCTACCCCCTGGGATCCTGCACCATGAAGTACAATCCCAAGTTCGCGGAGAAAATCGCGGCACGGGAGGAATTTACCGCCCTGCATCCCCTTCTGCCCCAGCTCATGGGAGGCGGCATGCTGACCCAGGGCGCTCTGGAAATTCTCTACAACCTGGAGCAGAGCTTGAGCGAAATATGCGGCATGGACGCCTTTACCACCCATCCCATGGCCGGCGCCCACGGGGAACTCACCGGCATCATGCTCATCGCCGCATATTTCAGGAATAAGGGCATCAAGAAAAAATACGTGCTCATCCCTGACTCCGGCCACGGCACCAACCCCGCCAGCGCGGCAATAGCGGGTTTCCAGGTAAAAACCATTCCGTCGGATGCTTCCGGCATGATGGACATGAAAGCATACAAAGAGGCGCTGTCCGGCGAGGTCGCGGCAATCATGCTCACCTGTCCCGACACCCTGGGGAATTTCTATCCTCATATAAAAGAGATTACCGATCTGCTCCACGAAGCCGGCGGGCTGGCATACTACGACGGCGCAAACTTGAACGCCATACTCGGAAAAGCCAGGCCGGGCGACCTGGGCTTCGACGTGGTGCACGTAAACCTCCATAAAACCTTCGCCACTCCCCACGGCGGCGGCGGTCCGGGCGCGGGGCCGGTGGGTGTCAAGAAAGAACTGATACCCTTTCTTCCGGTCTCAAGAATAAGGAAGCGGGAGGACGGTACCTTCGCCCTTCATTACGACGAACCCCTCTCAGTGGGATACATGGCCCCCTTTTACGGAAACTTCCTGGTGCTCCTGCGGGCCTATGCCTACATCCTGCTTCTGGGTCGCAACGGTCTGATTGAAGCGGGAGAACATGCAGTGCTCAACGCCAATTACCTGCTTGCCTGCCTGAAGGATTCCTACAAACCCGGAGCCGCCTACCCCTTGGGCTGCATGCATGAATTCGTGGTGAGTCCCGTAAAACAGATGGAGCACGGGGTGCACGCTATCGACATCGCCAAGGCCCTGCTGGACAGGGGCTTTTACGCTCCCACAGTGTACTTCCCCCTCATCGTGAAGGAAGCAATCATGATAGAGCCGACAGAGACGGAAACCAAGGCGACCCTGGACAGCTTTATCGCGGCCATGCGGGACATTGCGGAACTTGCGGAGAAAAATCCTGAAGCTTTCGCCGATATGCCTGTAACAACACCTGTCACCCGGCTCGATGAGGTGAAGGCCGCCCGGGACATGGACATTGCGGAT
>SPDA01000043.1 GCA_004525155.1 Spirochaetales bacterium | reverse complement strand
CGAATTGCCGTGAAACTCCACCACGTTCCTGCTACCCGCGCGAAAATGAAGATCATCGATATTCTGGGTTATGAGTGTTTTCAGGATTCCCCGTTTTTCCAGATCCGCGAGAAAGTGATGCGCGGCGTTCGGCTCCGCCTTCCCGAAAAAATCGTAAAAAATTTCTTTAATGCCCTTCCAGCAGGTTTCCGGATGCCGCCAGAAATATCCGATTTCCAGGACCTGCGGATCGTAGGTATTCCAGAGCCCGTTTTTTCCCCGGAAAGGAGGTATGCCGCTTTCCACGGAAATGCCTGCTCCCGTAAAAGCCGTGAGATACAAGGCATTCCGGATTTTTTCCGCTGCCCTTGCCAAGGTTTCGCTGAGCGTACCGTCCGGCTGTTTCATCCCCGGGCAAAGCCTCCCGAAATTATAGATTCAATTGATAATAAAGTGTACGATAGCGTAACCGGCACGAAGCTGTCAATCCGGATTCGGAGGTGAAAATCTGATTGAACGATTGAGTCACTTTTTTTTACGCACAGTTTCCATAGGGAAAGAGGTGCTCCCGTTTACCTGGGGAGACTTTTTTCTCAAATTTATTATTCCCGTAGTTCTTGTTTTCAGTTTTTTCCGGATAATAATGCTGATTGTAAAGAGGAGGCTCTCCCGTTCCAAAGTCAGGGAACGGCAGGGTAACCGGCTTTTTAGAACGATACGGTTATTCTTTCGCATCGGACTTGCCGTTTTTTTCGTGACCATGGTCGGTGTTCTGTTCGGCGAAAGGATTTTTTACTACCTCGGATTATTTTTCAAAATCCTTAAAACCCCGTTATTTTCCTCCGGAAGCACTCAGATTTCTTTTGTTACCCTGATACTCGCGATTCCGGTATTTTACGCGGCATCCTGGATTGCGCGGCTGTCCCGAAAATTTTTGGACAAATCCCTTCTCAAAAAACTGCACATCGACGATGCGAAAAAGTTTACCATATCGAGTATCCTGCGCTACGGCATCATGGTTGTGGTGCTGCTTATCGGATTGTCCATCATAGGCATTGACCTGTCTTCCATTACCGTGATTTTCGGCGTGCTGGGTCTGGGAGTGGGTTTCGGCCTTCAGAGCGTGGTGGCAAACTTTTTCGCGGGGCTCACCATCCTCATAACGAGGCCCATCAAGGAAGGGGACAGGATACTGGTGGAGGGGATCGAGGGAGAAGTCGTCAAGATCCGTCTGCAGGCCTCCATAATCAACACCCTCACCAACGAGACCATTATCGTGCCGAATTCCCAGCTAATAAGCGAGAAGGTCTATAATTTCTCCTATGAAGACAGGTCGGTTTACATAAAAAACGTGGTGCAGGTTTCCTACCGGTCCGATCTGGACAAGGTACTGGAAGTGCTCATGGATATAGGCATAAAAAACCCCTTCGGCATAGACGGGATTGTTCCCATAGCGCGCGTTACCGAATTCGCTGATTCCGGTATCACAATGACCCTGTTTACCAAAATTCAGGATGTGGTTTTAAAATATGATGCCATATCCTGGACGAATATCGAGATCTGGCGAAATTTTAAAAAGCATAAAATTGAAATTCCTTTCCCCCAGGTTGATCTGCATATAAAAAACCGCTGAAACCTTGAAAAGCCGGGTGCAATACAATACAATACCAGATGTCAGAGATTCTGTGCTGAAAAGGATGGAAAAGCATGAAGAGAATTCAGTATCTTTTGGTTGTTATGATTTTACTCGCGGCTTTTATCTTTATCGGGTGTGCGAGCGCACCGGCTCCCGGATCGGGGACAAAGACCGGCGGGACAAAGGCCGCCATGCCGGACCCGGAAGCGGCTCTTCGGGCCTATGATTTTTCCGTTCTTGCCAAGATCGAGGAAAAAAAGCTCCCCAGGTATGTGGCTGCCATAGTCGGGGACGCTACAGAGCTCAAAGAGGCCAAAATTGACCTCGGGGAACTCATGCAGGATGCAATCAACAAATCCGGCAGGCTTACCCTGGTGGACAGGAAAAGCCTGGACAAGATAATGCAGGAGCAGAAACTTTCCCTTACCGGTATGTTCGAGGAAGGCGATGTGCGCATCGGGGAGCTTGCCGGCGCCGATTACCTTGTCCTCTCGAACATCATTTCCTCGAGCCAGCAGAAGGTGGACAAGGTAGTCTACGACATGATGGAGGTGAAGGTGGTTGTCCAGATAAAGCTGGTTAACGTTAATTCCGGGGAAATCTTCGTGAGTGTCAAAGGCGAAGGCAAGTCCGAAACCAAGCTGGTAACCGATTCTGACGGCAATCTAGTATCCGGCGCTGTCGACTTCAATAACATGTACGCCTCCGCGGTCCTGTCCGCCGTAGAAACCCTGGTTCCCGAGTTTATCAACAAATTTCCGGCTATCGGCTTCATCGTAAAAATGGAAGGGGAAGTACTTACCTGTGATCTTGGTTCACAGAACGGCATCAAACAGGGTGCGTATTTTGCCGTTATCCGGCCAAAGGGCGCCACGAAGCATCCTGTCACGGAAAAAATTATAGGTTATGAATACGACTATCTCGGATATGGTACCGCAACAGAGATTTCCGGCACAACCAGTAAAATAACGGTAAAAGAAGCGGTTGGAGAGATTAAGGCCGCCGACCTGGTTGTATCTATCCAGTAATATTTTATAAACAAGTACAAAAGATGCTTGAAAATTAGATCTTTTAGCGGTACATTTTAGGTTGATGAATTTAAAATTCTTTCTTAAAGGAGAATGAAAATGAAAAGGGTTTCCCTTATCTTTCTAGTTATGCTCGCTGTAGTTGCATTTGGATTTGTGTCCTGTGTATCACAGCCTGCCGGCAGCACCAGCGAAGGCAGTTCAACTGCGGCATCGGCACCTCCGTCCGATATGCCCGACTTTTACCTGAACCCGCCATTGGCTGATGACGCTATCTACGGCGTTGGTTCGGCGAAAATGGCTAAACTGGACACCTCCAGGAAAATGGCTGTTGCGAGAGCCCGGGAAGACATAGCCTTCCAGATGAACGCAAGCATCAAAGCCGCAATCACTGACTATGCCCAGGAAGCGGGCGTGGACGGCAACAATCAGGTAATCAGCTTTGTGGAAACTATTTCCAAGCAGGTTACCCAGACCACACTCAACGGCGCGAAGACCGAACAGGTTGCGGCCGGTAAAGACGGCACGGTATATGCGCTCGTATCCTATCCCCTCAACGCTTTCAAGGATGAGGTAAAGAAGGAATTCGTGAGAAACGAGGACGCGGCCTTTGCCGAATTCAAGGCAGACCAGGCCATGCAGAAACTGGACGCGGAACTTTCCAACAATCCTCCGAAGTCCGGCAATGTAAAGGGTGAATAATCAGATCCTGAAACTTGATGGTGCAGCCTTACAGCTGCACCATTTTTCTTTCAAGCCCTCAATGTATTGGAAATTACAATGAAAAAAGTCACTATTATTGTCAGTGCCATTTCAATTCTCAGTTTTGTTTTTCTTTTCAGTTCCTGCGTATCGACCGGTCCCGCTTCGGGTCCGGGCAAAGATCAGGGCAAAGACGCTTCCGCGAAGCCGGCTGGACCGGCACCGAGGGAGAAAACCGTCATACCTCCGGATTCATCGAGCCCGGAAGCAATCATGCAGAACACCATGCCCTATCAGAACAAGCCTGTTTTTTTCGGAATAGCCACCAGGCTCAGGGACAGAGAGGAAGAACAAAAGTTGGCGCTCGAATATGCCGCCGGCCAGGCATCTAAATTCCTCAGGCTCTGGGGGAAAGCGGATTTCCTTAAACAGAAAACAAATACAGGCGTGGGCTACCTGCAGTCCGTAGAAACGAATTTTGACGAGTCCCTCATCCCGTCCCTCGTTGAAAGGCTCAACGTGGTTACCGAATACCAGGATAATCGCGGAACCTATGTGGTGGCGGAGTTCGATGAAACCCTGCCGGCCCCGGTTAATTACAGCCTTAAGGCAGGTTCCGGGACCCCCGAGTGGGTAAATGTGCCGCCCACCATTCCGGGTTACCTTGTCGGGGTCGGCGTGGCCCAGGCCAAACGTACGCTGGCGGACAGCATTACGTCTGCAGACGAAAAAGCCTTTGAGGAAATAATCAAGCAGATCGCAATCGAAATAAAATTGCTCGATGAATATCAGTCCGTGGACAGGGTCGGCACCAGCATGGATTCAACCAGCCTGGAAACAGCCCAGGGAGAAATCAAGGGGTTCTATGTTGTCTCCAGGATGGTATCACCGGATGGCCGGTATTACTATTCTCTCGCAGTCTGCCCGCAGCAGAATTTTACCGATTAACGATGCAATAAAAAGGAGAAAAGCATGAGGTCCCTAAAAAGTATAATCCTTGCAACCGCAGTCTTCGCCCTTTTCGCCGGTATCCTGCTTACAGGATGCATGTCCACCGGGGAACCTGCTTCGGGCAGCGGCAGTAAAGCGGCCGCCTCCTCTGGAGGAAAGGGAAAACCTGACTGGATAGATAATTACCCCGCTGACCCGGCTTATTTCATAGGTATCGGCGCAACCAAAACCGGAGACCAGGCGAAAGACATGGAATCCGCCAGGGCCAAGGCCCTTGCATCACTTGCGGCGGAAATTTCCGTTCAGATAAAGAGTGAGCAGACCTTTGTCGGCCGTGAAGACACGAAAGGCAACAATTACGAATCCGCCGAAAGCGTCATCAACCAGACCGTAAGTCAGAACCTCAAGGAAATAGAAACGGCCGATTCCTTTTATTCCGACAAGGACGGATACTGGATGTACCTCCGCCTGAACAAGAAAAAGTGGGCGGAACTGCAGGCAAAGGAAATGGCCCAGATAAACCAGCGCGTGCTCCAGCTCGTCACCCCCGTGCTCGAAAACAGTTCCGCCGGAGTGGCAGCCAAAATTACGGCACTCGCCAAGGGCTGGGATCTTGTAGCCTCCTCCCCCTATTCCGGTCTTATTCAGTCCAAGCTGGACGGGGAGGCCGGGTCGCTGATCGATCTCCTCGAAAAGCAGATGGGAAAACAGCTGTCAACCCTCACGGTAAGCATAACGCCGGAATCCATCGATACCGATCCCGGCAGGCCCGTACCTGTAAAAGTAAGCGTAAAAAGCAGCAGCGGTTCCGCTCCCGGTCCCATTTACATCGGTTTCGCACTCAAGGACAGCAAGACCGCCTTTGCGGACCAAATTGTAACTGATGACAACGGTAATTTTCAGGGCGACGTAAAGCTTTCGGACCTGCCCGTCGGAAAAAACCCGACCCTGGCCAGGGTCAATCTCAAGGAATTCGGCGTTGACGAAACCCAGGTCAAGATGAAACTCATTATCCCGGAGAAGGACATCTGGGTAAATGTGAACCAGATAAACGTGGACCTGGTGGTAAAATCCTCCGAAGGGAGCGAACTCCCCAGTCTCTACGATTCGGTAAAAGCGATATTTTCCAAGAAAAACCTGCCCTTCCGTATAGCGGACAGGGGCGGAAAGAAGAGCAGATTCACGCTTACCTTTACCGTGTACTTTACGCATTTTCCCAAGCTGAACGACGCCGACCTGAGCATGACCAAGGCCAAAGCTGTCATTTCCCTGATGCAGGACAACGACAACCTCTTCAGTTATGAAACACCGGAGAACAAGGACGGCGGCATAAACTGGGACCAGGCGCATGACCGTGCGGCGATACGGGTATTCAAGGATCTGGACAAGAACACCGATTTCGTGGATGCCATTACCAGGGCTTTCAGCTTTGATTGAGTCTTCGGCTGCCGGATCGGTCCGCCGGAAGTGAACCAGGACCGGATAAAAGAACTACTCCTAAAACTTGCGCCGGCGGTTCCTGAATTCAGCCTTATACTTTCCGGCAAGAAAAGCCGGAAAGTAAACGGGCTGTATAAACCTGATACCAGGGAGATTGTCATTCACAACAAAAACATGAATGACGATCACGCCATCATGTACACTGCCATACATGAATTTGCCCATCATATACATTTTACCGGTGAAGGCAGACCGTCTTCTTCCCGGAGTCATACCTCAACCTTTTGGAGTATTTTCCACAACCTGCTGGCATCAGCGGAAGCCTCCGGCATTTACATAAATCCTTTAACCGGTGATAAGGAATTCGAAAATCTGACGAGGCGGATCCGGGATGATTTTCTTGTACCCAACAGCAGCCTCATGAAGGAGCTGGGAGGGCTTTTGTACGAGGCCATGGAGCTGTGCCGGAAAAAACGATACAGTTTCGAGGATTATCTCGACCGGATTCTCGGGATTCACAGGAATCTTGGAAAAACCCTCATGAAATTTCACCAGTACGATATCGATTCGAAAATCGGTTATGAGAACATGAAGGTGGTAGCATCCCTGGCCAGTCCTGAACTCCGGAAAACGGCGGAAGGAAGTTTTCTTTCGGGAAATTCCCCGGATATGGTGAGAACCGAGCTTCGATCGTATCCGAAGGGACAGTCCGGTGACTCCTCGCCCGGCGGAGGGCTGCCGAAACCCTTAAGCGAGCTGGAACTGCTTGAAATGGAGAAACAGAAAGTGGAAAAGACCCTTAAAACACTCGAAACGAAGCTCGACGGCATCAATAAAAGGATTAAGAAGCTTTCGGAAAACAGGCCCCGCGGGCTTGTCATAGGGGAATAAAAACAGTATTGTGTCCGACATGAAAAGAAGAGTGGTTATCACCGGTATGGGAACCATCAACCCTTTGGGTGATTCCCTGGAAAAATACTATAACAATCTGCTGGCCGGGAAATCTGGTGTAACACGCTGGACATCCATCGATTTATCCAGAGTGGAGTGCAAGATCGGAGGCGATCTCGGTAATTATGACTGTCTGTCCGGGTTGGAACAGTTCAGGGATGACCTGACCCCGGAAACCTATAAAGGTACACGGAAATTATTCAGAACTGCGACTTTCTCTGCCAAATTGGGCGCGCTCGGCGCCATGGCGGCCTGGAAAAACGCGGGTCTCTTCGGGCAGGAAGTGGATCCTCACCGGATAAGCGTGATGGTGGCAGGCCATAATCTCAATTCAAACTATATATTTGAAAACATGAAAACGTTCCTCGAGGAGCCGGAATATCTGGACCCCTTAAGCGGCATTGAGGCAATAGATCCCAATGTGCCGGCGGTTATTACGGAAATCCTGGGTATCCAGGGGCCGTCCTTCACTATCGGAGGGGCCTGTGCAAGCGGTAACCTTGCCCTTCGGGAGGGTTTCCGGGACATTATTACCGGAGAATGCGACAAATCCCTCATTGTGGGAGCTCCCTTCGATGTATCGCCGCCGGATATTCAGGCTTCGGTCATCATCAATTCCGTTGTCGTAAAACCTGAATATCAGAATGCACCGGAGAAGGCATCCCGGCCTTTTGACACCAAACGCTGCGGATTTGTATATTCCCACGGTGCAGGCACGCTTGTGATCGAGGAACTCTCGAGCGCCCTCGCGAGGGGTGCCTACATCTGGGGCGAGGTCGTCGGTGTAAAAGCAAGTGCTAACGCAAACCATCTGCCCGTGCCCGGCGCCGAAAAACAGGTTCTTGTTATGCTTGATCTGCTCAATTCAACCGGTGTAAAACCGGAGGAAATTGATTACGTAAACTGTCATGCCACGGGGACGCCGGTCGGGGACATCCAGGAGATAAGGGCGCTTCAGGAGGTCTTCGGCAGCCATGCCCGCAAACTTAAATTGAACGCCCCCAAATCCATGCTCGGCCATACCTGCTGGGCCTCGCCCATTGTGGAAAGCATCGGCGGACTGCTACAGATGCGTTATGGAAAACTTCACCCGACTATCAATATTGATGAATTGGATCCTGAGATTCACATGGACGTCTGCGCCAATAAGACACAGGATCACAGGATTAATATGATGCTGAAAAATTCTTTCGGCTTTGGCGGGGTTAACTGCTGCTCCTTAATCAAGCGTTTTGAGGCGTAACTATGAATGTTTTTATAACCGGCGGCTCCAGGGGAATCGGCAGGGCTATCGTTCTGAAATTCGCGGAATCCGGATGGGGCTGCGCCTTCACCTATGCAGGGAATGAAATTGCGGCAAAGGAAACCCTGGAGGCCGCGAAAAAGATAAATCCGGACGGGAAATTTGTTTGCTATAAAATGGACGTTAAAAACGTGACCGAGGTGGAGAACACAATTGAAACCGCAATCGGGGATTACGAAAACATTCAGGCTGTCGTAAATAACGCGGCGATTGTAGCGAATAACGCGGCAGCGCTGATGAGTGATGAAGAGTGGGATTCGGTTATCGCAACGAACCTGTCGGGCCCTTTTTACGTAATAAGAAGTCTTCTCATGCATTTTATATCCAACCGGTACGGCAGAATCATCAATATCTCGTCTCTCGCGCAGGACGGCTGCAGCGGACAGGCAAATTACGCGGCTTCAAAGTCCGGACTCGTTGGACTTACGAATACGATAGCCAGGGAGTACGGCTCCAAGGGCATAACGGCAAATATTGTGACCGTGGGCTATGTTCCCACGGATATGACTGACGCGCATCTCATACAAAAACTGCACGATGTCTGGATGGCATACTGTCCCATAAAAAGACCGGGTACGGCCGAGGAAATAGCGGGTATGGTTCATTATTTGACCACCGAGCCCGGGGGATTCATAAACGGCGAAGTCATCCGGGTCGCCGGAGGATTGACTTACATACCCTAGATAAACGGAGAATGGAATGAATAAGGTCGGTATCGAAAAAATCAACATTTACGGGTCCTCCCTGTATCTGGATCAGCGGGAATTGGCTGTGGCCAGAGGCCTAGAGCCCGATAAGGTAGTCAGTGATTTTCTCATTAATTCCCGCTCACTGAACCCTCCCTACGAGGACGCGGTAACCATGGGAGCCAACGCGGCAATGCCCATGCTGTCGGAAGAGGACAGGAAAAACATAGGCATGCTTATTGTAGGCACTGAAGGTTCCGTGGACTTCGGCAAGCCTATCAGCACAAACCTCATAAGCGCACTTGGGCTTAATCCCAACGTGAGGAATTACGAGGTAAAACACGCCTGTTACAGCGGCGTTGCCGCCCTGGATACGGCGGTTAACTGGGTCGCCTCCGGTCTCAACAAGGGAAAGAAGGCCCTGGTGATTGCCTCGGATTTTTCAAGAATGCATCTGGGGCTTAAAGAGGAGTTCGTTCTCGGCGGCATCGGCGCCGCGCTCCTTGTCGGCGGAAATCCCAAGGTAATCGAGTTCGAACTCGAGAAAAAGGGTACCTGGTCCACGGATATATATGACACCTTCAGGCCGAGTGCGAAGGCCGAGGTCGGCAATAACGAAGTAAGCCTGTTCACCTATATGGACGCTCTGGAAGGCTCGTACCGTGATTACCTGGAAAAGACAGGTCCCATAGATTTCGATACCTATTTTGACTATAATATTTACCATACGCCCTTCGCAGGCATGGCCTTTCAGGCACACAGGACTCTGTGCAACATTGCCAGGCCGAGGAAAAAGGCGGAAATCCAGGCCAGTTTCGAAGAAAAAGTGTTTCCCAGCCTTACCTATGCAAGAAAAGTGGGCAGCACCTACGGCGCCAGTAATTTTGCCGGTATCTGCAGCCTCGTTGCAACGGTGCCGGACCTGCGGGCCGGGGCTAGGGTCGGTTTT
>SPDA01000214.1 GCA_004525155.1 Spirochaetales bacterium | reverse complement strand
TGCGGGATATCTACAGAAGCCTGCTGGCGGAAAAAAAGCAGTTTGTTTATCTGACGAATGTGGACAACCTGGGCAGCACGATCGATCCGGTAAGCCTCGCAATCCTCGCCCTGTCCGGGAAACAGGCGGGTTTTGATTTTTCCTTTAAAACTCCCTACGACACAAAAGGGGGCATTCTGGTAGAGAACGACAAAGGGCGCTTAACCTGTGCCGATATCGGCGCTGCCGTTTCAAGAGAACAGGTGAGGGAGCAGGAGGAGGCCGGAAAAACCCTTTTATTCAATTGCGCCACGGGCCTTTTCGACCTGCCATTCCTGTGTTCCCATCTCGATGAAATAATCAATAATCTTCCCCTGCGCATCAGCGAACAGCACAAAGACGCGGGGAATTACTCCCAGACTGAACAGATTACCTGGGAGGTTCTCGGGCTTCTGGATGATTTTCTAGTATTCGCCGTGGAAAAGAGCATGAGGTTTTTACCTTCGAAAGTACTGATAGAAAATTTCATGGCCAGCGGCATCGGTCTCGAAGAATCGTCAAAAATAAACGGCACCCTCGACAGCGAAAGCGGAGCATACATAAAAAACCTGCATGCCGGTCTGCGGCGGGCGCTCCTGCAGGAATACGGATTGGCGGAAGCAGAGGGTGTCTGGCTGCCGGCGGACAGCGGCCTTTAAAATATGACTTTCCTGCAAGAAGGCGGCTATCTCGATATTTCGATTACATCGAAACGGCGCAGGGCCGAGTAAACTTCCCTTACGGGATAATACCTGTTTCTGCCTATCATGCTTATCCCGTCTCCGTAACGCTTGCTGTTGCTGCCCCAGTCGCTCGGGATTGGATCGTACACAATAAAATAATTTTTATCGGTGGTGTAGCCTTTGATGATGATGTAGTGACCCACGGAATCGTTGTAATAACGGCCGAAAAGATTGTTCTCCGGGTTTCCCTTTGTCCAGCTTACCGCTCCGCTCTGGTACAGGATTATGGCTATCTGATTATTGTCCACGATATCGAAAATATCCTGGTAGGACTGGGTTTGGCGGTACTGCGCCGCTACGCCGTTTTTCTGGAGCATGGCGAGCAGTTCCGGAAAGCTGGTGCTGCCGTTACCCTTCCACCCTATCTGCTCACGGATTTTAGATACGGGAACATAGGTGCCCTGGGACCAGCCTATACCCATCGACACAACGGCAGGACCGCAGTTGGAAGGCGTCCCGGTATTGAACTGGGTACGGTACCAGTTTAAATCCTTCCGATCGGAATGTACCGAAGGCAGGGGGCTCACGAAAAGGTAAGCCTGGGACTCGATGTCTCCATCGCGGGAGATCACGTCGAAATAGCCGGAGGAAAGTGTTTTATAGGTGGCTGCATGCTCCCTTTCCTCCACCAGCTCAAAAGGAAATAAATCCGTCGATTCCCCGTAAATGCTGACATGGCTTATTTTTCCCGGCAGGATAAGCAGGTCGCCCACATTGGAGAGCGTGACGAATTCGCGGTTCATGGCTTCGAAAACGTCCGCATGAGGCACATCGATAAATTCCACCCTGGACCGCCCTGTCTTGCCGAACCTGTCCGAAGCGGTCAGCTGAACGGGATAAGTGCCCGGCGATGTGTAGGTCCAGGACGTTTCCTTTCTGAAGGCCTTTCTGCCGTTCCCCAGGTCCCAGACGTAGGATATATTGGGGTCGTCAATTTCCGTAACCACGGAGAAATGGGCCGTTATGGCGGTCCCGTCGCTCTGTTTCGTGACTGAAATATCAATGACTCCGGGAAGTTTACTTAAGGCGGATAGATCCGGCGTCTTTGCCGGTTCATTTTTCGACGTCGTAGTGCGTATCGACGCGAGTTTCAGGTGTTCCTCAAGGTCCTGCAGGTTATTCTGGGACGGTATGATGATTTTCTGCCCGACACGGATTGAATCCGGTTTTGCAATGCCGTTGTACGACGCAAGCATCATCTGGTCCAGATCGAAGACATAGGCGATCTCCGAAAGAGTTTCACCGGAAAGCACCACGTATTCCATATCCTTCACTCTATCCACATCGAGAAGCCCGGCGCCGCCCTCAGCGGCCGCCGCGGAATCTGCCGTTTGGGAATCCGGAAACGGACCCTCCGGAGCTTCCCCGTCTATTTGTGCAAGCCGGCTGTCTTTTTGAGGAGCGGACTGCATTTCAGCTGCAGATGACGGCAGAACGGAATAGGATTTCGGCAGAAAGATGACAAAAACCACAAGCCCGAGAAGGATTGCCGATATGAGAACATAGAGACTGTTTACCCTGAAAAAACCGGCATATTGACGCATTTGGGAAACCTTTCCCCCTCCCCTGTTACGCAAACGTTTCTCTATTTTCTGTTTTCCCAATATTTCTTTCATCTCAAATTAATTATCTTACTTCTGCGGCAATATCTTAAGATAATTCTGCTTTGATTAATCATAGGGAAGCATAACAATGGTTTGCACTATTGTCAATAATACCTTGGTATTCGTATACAATGCAGCTATTTCTGTGAAAGAACGATTATGTCTTTCCGCCTGAGGGATTTAAAAAGTTCAGCGGCATCATAATACCTGTTTCTTCCAATCATCGATATGCCGTCGCTGTATCTCTTGCTGTTGCTGCCCCAGTCGCCGGGAATGGGGTCATAGATAACGAAGTATTTCCTGTCGGTGGAATAACCCTTGATGATGATGTAGTGTCCGACAGTATCGTTGTAATACTGGCCCATCAGGTCTTCGGCAGGGTCGCCTTTCACATAGGATATGCCGCCGGTGTAATACAGGATAATGGCGATTTTGTTTCTGTCGATGAGGCTGCAGATATCGTCGATGGAATTGACCGTCTGCAGGTAGGCAGTTACGCCGTTTTTGGCAAGGGTTGTTATCAGGTCCTCGAAACTGGTGCTGCCGTCCCCGGTCCAGCCTATCTGCCCCCGGACTTCTGATACGGAAACATACTTGCCCAGCGCCCAGCCTATGCCCATGGAAACGACCGTCGGACCGCAGTTGGATATGGTGCCGGAATTGAACTGTGTTCTGTACCAGTTTATGTCCTGTCTCTCCGAATGAATGGTTTCCACGGGGCTGACAAAGAGATAGGTATAGAATTCCTCCGTATCAGATTTCGATATGATTTGGAAAAATCCCGGTTTCAGGGCTTTATAGAATGACTCTCTCGATGAACGTTCAATAAGTTCCGCCATTGCTTCATAGCTGCGCGTACTGTTGATTTCGACTACTTCCCCTTTCACGCTGAAAATTTCCCCGGGTTTTTTGAGGGTGATAAAATACTGGTTCGCCGTTTTGATGGTGGCGGTATGGGGTACATCGATAAAGAGATGGTTTGATTCCGTCGTTTTCCCGTAGCTGTCCGTTATTTTAAGCGACACCGTGTAGGTGCCCGCACTTCTAAAGGTGCTGTAGGCGTCCTTTTTAAAAGCCTTGTATCCGTTGCCGAGATTCCATTCGTATTCCACATCGGTCTGGTTAATGGGATTGAGTACGGTGAAATGCGCGGTTATCGCATTCCCGTCATGCTGAAGCTTTGCCGTTATTTCGAGATTGCCGGGTATCGTTCCTTCCGAGTGCGCTGTTACGGAGGCATACGTCGGGGCGGACACGGCGTTTTGATCGGCATTTTCCCTGATGGTTTCCAGATTTTTCTGTGAAGGAATGATGATTATCTGCCCGGCCTGCATTTTAGGGTTTTTAGGCAGCTTGTTGTAGAAGGCAAGATACTTTTCCTCCATGCCGAAGATATAGGCAATTTCGGAGAGTTTTTCATCCGGCTGGACCTTGTAGGATAAATCGCTGTCATTGACGGGCTTGAGCATGCCCGAACCAAGTTCTACATGACCGATCGGATCCGTTTTAAGCGCCAGGGCCAAGGAATCCGAGGCCTTCGACGGAATCTGTTTTTCCAGCACGATAAGAGACTTGTGCTGGGAACTGAAGATCAGGGACAATACCACCGCCAGGGTTACAATACCAAGAGAGGCGAATACATATGATCTGTTATACCGGATAAAAAGCGTCAGGGTAGTGTATACGGTACGCACAGCTTTTACCGGGGGAATCTGTAATAATTTCGAAAAAAGGTACCTGAAAATAGGCCGTTCCTTATAAATCGGATTTGCCCATACAGTTATGCTGGCATTGGCACTCTATCCAAAAAACATATTCATGTCAATATATAGAGTTAGGCTCAATATTAGCTATCGGAAGTACTGTAGCTCTTTCCCGTTTCATCCCGGAACGGAATGAACTTCACGCCTACACCGTTGTACACATCCCTGCGCTTGAGGCTGATGTTGTTGTTTTCGTCCACGGTCTTGGTTATCTGCATTATCTGCTGTCTGCCGGGAGGACCGATGGGAACGACGATTATACCGTTGTTCGACAATTGCTTTATTAAAGGCGGAGGCAGGTGGTCGATGGCGCAGGTCACGATAATCCTGTCGAAAGGGGCATATTCATCCCATCCGTAAAAACCGTCCGCGAGTTTGCGCCTGATGTTCTGGTAGGTAGGATAATCCGGAGACAGTTTTTTGTAGAGCGTATCGGTTTCCTGGTAAAGAGGCTCTATAATCTCGATGGTATACACGTAATTTGACAGGTGCGAAAGAATGGCGGACTGATAACCGGACCCGGTGCCGATTTCCAGCACTTTGTGCTGCGGTTCCACCTTCAGGGATGTTGTCATCATGCTCACAACGTCCGGATCCGTTATCGTGGCCCCGTACCCGATGGGAAGCCAGGTATCCTCGTATGCTCTGCCGATATTCTGTTCCCTTACAAAATGCTCCCGCGGAGTAAGAAGAAATGCCCGAATCATCGGTTCCCCTGTCAATTCCTCAGTGGTGATGAAGGTATACGCCAAATCCCAGCGGGCGGCAAGATATTCAGGTTTTTCTTTTGTATGGTTCGCCATCCACTCGACATAGGTTTCTTTATTGTCGACCGGCGGAAGCTCCATGATCCCTGTAATGTCATAAACCACCTTTTCCTGGGACCGCTGAATGACTTCGCCGTAG
>SPDA01000511.1 GCA_004525155.1 Spirochaetales bacterium | reverse complement strand
GTTGATACTCATGTAAAAAAAGATAAGAAGCGAGAACCCGCTTGTGATAACTTGTGCAAAATAATCCTCTTTGAGCTTAAAATTGAGCGTCATAAGATGGATAATCAAAAAAGCGTATAAACCTATCAGACCAAATGCTCCCCAAAATCCAAATCGCTCTACCGTATAAGCAAAAATAAAATCACTGGTTGCAATAGGTAAAAATTTATAGTGTGTTTGTGTTGCTTCATTTTTTTCTTTGCCAAATAAACCGCCAGAACCTATGGCAATAACACCCTCGTCGGGTTCAATCACATCGCCGGTGCCGGAAATAAGCAGTGTTTTTTCCATATCCGCCACAAGGAGCATTGCCTCCAGCCTGCGAAGGACGCGGTCCGTGCGCCAGTCCTTGGCGAGTTCCACAGCGGCCCTGGTAATGTCTCCTCCGTATTCCTTGACCTTGCCTTCAAACCTGTCTAAAAGTGTAAACGCGTCCGCCGTACCTCCGGCAAAACCGACAAGTATTTTTCCTTCGTATATTTTTCTAACCTTTTTTGCCCGGCCTTTCATGACCGTATTGCCCATGGTTACCTGGCCGTCGCCGCCCATGGCGAGCTGCCCTTCCCTGCGGACCGCGATTACCGTTGTTCCGTGAAATGTCATATGGCTCTCCCGTTTTGAACCGAATTGTTTTTTTTCATGCGGGCATGAGGATGGGCTTTCTCGTAAATCTTTTTAAGCCTGGAGAGACCCAGGTGTGTATAGACCTGCGTGGTCGAAAGACTCGCATGTCCGAGCAACTCCTGAACGACCCGTATGTCCGCACCCCTGTTAAGGAGGTG
Source organism: Spirochaetales bacterium (assembly GCA_004525155.1). Taxonomy (GTDB): domain Bacteria; phylum Spirochaetota; class Spirochaetia; order SPDA01; family SPDA01; genus SPDA01. Next base: position 1,918 of record SPDA01000511.1, on the reverse strand, counting down.
CGTGGCGAATGTATGCCTGAAGGTATGAGGACTCACATGTTTGTTCATGCTCATTTTTTTCAGGTATTTGGAAATGAGAAAGGCGACTCCCCTTGCCGTCAACCTCGTTCCTTTGAGGTTAAGGAAAAGGGCCATCTCCGCATCCGCGTCTCCAGCCTTGATATGATGCCTGCGGAGCGGAAGGTAATCCCTCATGGCCTCGAAGGCGGCGGTGCCGATGTAGACAAAGCGCTCCTTGCTTCCCTTTCCCCTGACCAGGATGGACCGGTCTCCAAGGACCAGGTGCTGCAGATTCATTCCGGTAAGCTCGCTGACCCGGCAGCCCGAGGAATAGAGCAGCTCAAGTATCAACCTGTCCCGGACGCCCGCAAAACCGCCGCCGGGCAGATGGACAAGCTCGTTCATTTCCTCTTCAAAAAGAAAACCCGGCAGGCTGCCGTCTTTTTTGAGGGAATGAAAAGAAGAAAAGGGATTGCCCTTGAGGCCGCCGTGCTTTACCTGGTAACCGTAAAAATTACGCATGGCGGAGAGTATCCTGTTAATCGATGTTTTTTTAAGGCCTTCAAAATACAGGTCCGCCACGAAACCGCGCACCGTTTTCTGGTCCGCCGAACCGGGCTCGAAGTTTTCCCTTTCGCAATAGATCATGAACTTGTGTATGTCGTTGCCGTAGGCGCGGACCGTTTCCGGCGAGAGATTCCTAACGCTCTGTAGATACTGAAGATAGGTATCAATCATCTGCCGCCGGCTCCTCCTCAGCTTCAAAGTGCAGAAAATCACAGGAAGGGTTGATACATACCTTGTGATTACCCTTTTTCTTGTCCTCTTTTTCCACCAGAAACCACCCGCATTTCGGGCAATTGAGGGAGGTGGGTTTGTGATGGGTGATAAAATCACAGGCGGGATAATTTGTGCACCCGTAAAATTCCTTGCCGCGCCCCCCCTGTTTTTTTCTGGCCACGATTTTACCGTCGCAGCCGGGCTTCGGACAATCAGCCAGGGGCAGAGATTTGGTATTCATGCATTCGGGAAAACCGGAACAGGCCAGGAAAAAACCGAACCTGCCCAGCTTTTTGACCATGGGTTTACCGCATTTTTCGCAGATGTAATCGGTTTTGTCTTCAAGGCCCTTGACCGTAATTTTTTCCAGGGTTTCCATGACATGGTCCACCTTGTGCTTGAAAGGCGAATAAAAATCCCGGATCATCCCCGCCCAGGCTTCTTTTTCCTCCTCTACTTTGTCAAGCCGGTTTTCCATTTCCGCGGTAAAATTGACATCGAGAATATCGGGAAAAGCGTTGAGGAGAAGGTCGCAGATGGTCCTCCCGAGGGTCGTAGGAATAAGCTGGCGGTTTTTCCGGACCACGTAATACCTGTCGAGAAGCACGGAGATAATCGGCGCGTAGGTGGACGGCCTGCCGATACCCTTCTCTTCCAGGGCCTTGACGATGCTCGCATCCGTATACCGGGAGGGGCCGCTGGTAAAATGTTCATCATGATGAAACTGGACGAAGCTGAGTTCCTCCAGAGGTTTGAGATCCGGAATTGTCTGGGCTGTGGATTTGGTTCCGAGCAGCTTCAGAACATGGTGGAATCCTTTTTTTACCACCTTGGACGCCGTCGCCCTGAACAGGGCGTCACCGACAGTGATGTCGACGGTAAGGGATTTGGCGAGAGCAGGCAGCATCTGGGAAGAAACAAACCGTTCCCAGATTATCGAATACAACCTGAACTGGTCCCTGGTAAGATGTTCCTTCACCGATTCCGGCGTATAGGCAACATAGGAGGGACGGATGGCTTCGTGGGCGTCCTGGCTCCGCTTGCCCATGGTATACTGCTGCGGTTCCGCGGGCAGATCATCCGGATACAGTTCCTGGATGAATTTTCTCACGTCCGCCAGGGCCTGGTCCGAAACTCT
>SPDA01000503.1 GCA_004525155.1 Spirochaetales bacterium | reverse complement strand
GCCGATTTTTCTTTCCGATATGCCGTCACCGTAGCTGGCGGCGGTCTCGATATAATTGCCGCCCGCATCGAGATAGGTATTGAGCAGATTAGCGGCATCTTTCGAAGCGGCTTCGATTAGGTGAAAACCGCCGTAACCGAGTATGCTTACATCGAGATTCGTTTTTCCGAGCTTTTTTTTCTCCATGGCTCTATTGTAACGGTAACGGGCCTGTTCTTCAATATAATGCCGGCGGTTCCGGAGAACATGCACGAATCCTGGAACGGGGTGTATTGACAGTTCCAGTCCTGTATCGTGTACTATTCTTCAGGGAGGTGCGCATGCCTACATCCATTATCATCATCGGCGGCGGTATTGCCGGTCTTTCCGCGGGCTGCTACGGAAGGATGAACGGGTTCGATACGCAGATAATCGAGATGCACGACAAGCCCGGCGGGCAGTGCACAGCCTGGAAACGGAAGGAATATACCTTCGACGGCTGTATCCAATGGCTCACCGGCTCCGCCCCGCCGGATCCGTATTACGATCTGTGGGAGGAAATCGGTGCGGTTCAGGGCAGGGAGTTCGTCTATTACGACGAGTTCATCAGGGTTGAAGGTCTCGACGGCAGGGCGCTCATTCTGTACACGGACATGGACAGGCTCAACGCGCACATGAGGGAACTCTCCCCTGAAGACGGTGCGGAAATAGACGGTTTTACGGGCGCCGTAAAATTGATGAGCAGCTTCACCCTGCCCGTGGACAGGGCGCCCGAACTCTCATCCGTTTTCGATACCCTCGGCATGATCCCCAATTACAAGCCGCTGTTTCCTGTCATGAAAAAATTTTCCTCTCTTACCCTCCTGGAATTCGCGGAACGGTTTAAAAGTCCCTTTCTCCGGGAAGCCCTCCCCCTGTGCATAGGGATTGAGGATTTTTCCCTGCTGGGCCTCATGTTTACCCTGGCAGGTATGTACAGAAAAACCTCCGGCTACCCCCTGGGCGGGTCTCTCGAGTTTTCGAAAAACGTGGAGAAACGCTACCTCGATCTGGGCGGAAAAATAAGCTATAAGACCCGCGCCGAAAAAATAATCTGCCGGAAAAACCGGGCCGTCGGCGTTACACTTGCCTCCGGAGAAGAATTATTTGCCGACTACGTACTATCGGCCTGCGACGGACATGAAACGATCTTCGAACTTCTGGACGGAAAGTACGCGGACAGGAAAATCCGCGCCATGTACGAAGAGTTGCCCCTGTTTCCCCCCATCCTGTGGGTTTCCCTGGGCGTTGCAAAAGATTTTTCCGGAGAACCGCACTCGGGCATTCTGATGCTGCCCGAACCGATCGAGACAGGCGGAAGCATTATCAACGATTTTGCCTATCAGCACCGCGCCTACGATCCCTCCCTGGCCCCGGCCGGGAAATCGACACTCAGCTGCATGATAGAAACATCCTACGAGTTCTGGGAAAACCTGTACAACAAAGACAGGGATGCATACAGGGCGGAAAAGGAAAAAATCGCGGAAACCGTTATCGGCCTGTTCGAACGGCGATTTCCCGGGACCAGGCAGGCCGTGGAAACCGTTGATGTGGCTACGCCCATGACCTATGTCCGCTATACCCATGTCTGGCGCGGCGCCTGGGAGGGGTTTTCCATAACCCCAAAAACCATGAGGCTTAAAATCTCGAAGACCCTGCCGGGGCTTAAAAACTTCTACCTCATCGGGCAGTGGGTGGTCCCCGGCGGCGGCCTGCCGACAGGGCTCAAGACCGGCAGGGACGTTATTCAGCTCATCTGCGCCCGGGAGCGGAAGCCCTTCAGCGCGAAGAAGCCGTAACACCGCAATCTGCGGGAAAATCCTGTACTTCGCCTGCACATCGGTTTTATTCCCCGGGATTGATTGCCGGCCCGGGAACCCGTGGTGGAAATCTTTTTAAAACAGCGCCTTGAGCGACCATTGAAAGGGCGGCCGGGCGATTCCTTTTTCGGTGATGATGGCTGTGATAAGCTCCGCGCCGGTCACGTCAAAGGCGGGGTTGTACACTTTTATCCCGGCCGGGGCCATGGGCTTACGGTACCAGCGTTCCGTTATTTCCTCCGCCGGCCTCTCTTCAATTACGATGCCGGAACCGTCCGGGCAATCCAAATCCAGAGTGGAAAGGGGCGAGCACACGTAAAAGGGAATGCCGTAATGCTTCGCGAGGATTGCGGCTCCCGAAGTGCCTATCTTGTTCGCCGTATCGCCGTTGGCGGCAACACGGTCGCAGCCGACCAGCACCGCCTGTATACGCCCCTGCTTCATCACTATGGATGCCGCGCTGTCGCAAATGAGGGTTACGTCGATGCCGCTGTGCTGAAGCTCCCATGCGGTGAGCCGTGCTCCCTGCAGCAGGGGCCGGGTTTCACCGGCGTATACTTTGAAATGCATACCCCTGGCTGCGCCGAGGTGCAGCGGGGCAAGGGCGGTACCGTAGGGAGGCATGGCGGCGGCTCCCGCATTGCAGTGGGTCAGGATGCCCCAGCCGTCCTGTAAAAGCGTCAGGGCCTGCTCGCCGATCTGCCTGCTGACCGCCGCTTCATCGCGTTTTATGGCATCAGCCTCCCGGAGGAGAACGCCGGACATTGCCGGGCCGGACACCTGCTCCTCCGTTTCCGCCCGTTTTTCCATACGGTCAAGGGCCCAGAACAGGTTCACCGCCGTGGGCCGGGAGGATGCGAGGTATGCCTTGATGCGCCGCAGTTCCCTTAAAAAGGGCTCTTTGCCTGCGGTACCTGCCGGCGCGTTTCG
>SPDA01000660.1 GCA_004525155.1 Spirochaetales bacterium | reverse complement strand
GGTGCTTATCGTAGGCGCCGGGCCAATCGGCCTCATGCACGCAAAGCTTGCGAAAATTTCCGGCGCCGGTGCCGTCATCATGCACGATCTGTCGAAAGAGCGGCTTGAATTGTGCACATCCATCGACCCCTCCTTTATTCCAGCGGACCAGGACAATCTGAAAGAGATAATCAAAAAACATTCCGGGGGCCGGGGGCTCGATGTGGCTGTCACCGCGGCTCCTGCGCCGCAGGCTCAAGTCCTGGTTCTCGAGCTCATGGCACTGGACGGCAGGGTTTCCTTTTTCGGCGGCCTGCCGGCGGGCAGGGAGATGGTCAGTCTCAATACGAACCTTATCCATTACAACCAAATTGCGGTAAGCGGCACGAGCAGGCAGAACTTGAGGCAGTACAGGAAAACCCTGGAACTCATAACAAAACGGATCGTTACCGTAAATGATTTGATAACCGACAGGTACAGCCTGGAAAACGTGAGCGCCGCGCTGGACAAGGCCGGCAGGGGCCTCGGCATCAAGCACGCGGTGGAGTTCCGGTAACCGGCGGCCCATGGAAACGAATCCCCTGTTCGCCGAAGAGCGTAAGCAGAAAATCGTCGACCTGGTGACGGAAAAAAGAAAGGCAACGGTAGACGAACTCTGCCTCAGGTTCAGCGTATCCGCCGCCACCATACGGAACGACCTCCGGGACCTGGAACAGCAGGGCCTTCTCCTCCGCACCCACGGCGGCGCCATGATGAAGACCAAAACAGCGCTGGAACCTACATCCAACCAGAAGGAGGTGCGGAACCTCCAGGCGAAGAAAGCGATAGCACGGGCCGCCCTTGCCCTCATCGAGGACGGGGATACGATTATTCTCGATACCGGCAGCACGACGGTCGAGCTTGCGCGGATTCTCGGTAACCGGAATAATATCACGGTCATCACAAACGATATAGCCATCGCCATGATGCTCGAGGGCAGTGAGAAACTGAATGTCCTGATCATGGGAGGCCTGCTTCGAAGAAATTTTCACTGCACCGTGGGCGCCCCTGGCATATCCATGCTGTCTGCGTTTTCCGTAGACAAGGCTTTTATGGGCGCCAACGGATTCTCTCTTGCCAAAGGAGCCACAACCCCGGACATGAATCATGCGGAAACAAAGAAAGCCATGATGGCCATCGCCTCGAAGGTGGTTCTTCTCTGCGACTCCTCCAAGCTCGAACAGCCTTCCTTCGCGCAGTTCGCTCCGGCGGAGGCAATCGACACCCTGGTGACGGAAGCGATAGACGGAGCGGCCAGGGCACAGTACGAGGAAGCGGGCATAGAGGTCATTGTTGCAGGATGAATTTGTAAGGACATATTGACGTCTTGACATATCGATGATACTATTATTGAGGTAAATCAAACCATGGAAAAAATTCTTGTAACACCCCGGTCGCTTACAAAAAAAAGACATCCCGCCTTTTCTCTCTTCGAGGATGCGGGGCTGTCGGTTGTAACCTGCACTCCCGGCGTCATGCCCGGCGAGGATGAACTTCTTTCGCTTCTGCCGGGCTGCATAGGCTATCTCGCCGGGGTGGAAAAGATAACCGCCAGGCTTCTTGAGGCGGCTCCCGGACTCCAGGTTATAAGCAGAAACGGCGCTGGTATGGAGAATGTCGATATCGAGGCTGCAAAACGGCTCGGTATAAAAGTTTTTCCGACAGCAGGGGCGAATGCCCGAGGGGTTGCGGAGCTTACCACAGGTCTCATGATTGGTCTTCTCCGGTCCATACCCTTTTCAAGCGGCGCCCTGAAAGCCGAACGCTGGGAACGCAGGGAGGGTATGGAGCTTGAAGGAAAATGTTTGGGGATCATCGGCTGCGGGGAGGTCGGAAGACTCGTCGCCGGCATGGCAGGGGCCTTGGGCATGCGCGTGCTCGGGTACGACCTTTACCCCAACATGGCTTTCTGCCTGGACAGTTTCGAGTGGGCGGATACGGAACAAATTTTCCGGCAGGCGGACATCATCACCCTGCATGTTCCCGGCGGGGAAAAGCCCCTTATCGACAGAGAAGCCCTCAAAGCCATGAAGGAAGGCGTGTACATCATCAACACCGCCCGGGCTTCGGTTGTGGACGAGGAAGC
>SPDA01000494.1 GCA_004525155.1 Spirochaetales bacterium | reverse complement strand
CAACAAGGCCTTTACCCTGGCCAGGTCTGCCAGGGACAGGATTGCCAACGCGAAAATGCGGCTGGAAACGGACATCTTCGACAAATCCCTGGAAGCCCTCAACAATTATATGCGGCTTCTGGGCGGCGAGCTCACCTTCACTGAAGATGCCATAAAGGAGGTAACCGAAACCCGGGACATGACGCCCGAGCCTGAAACGCCTTCCTTCATGGAGGCGGCAGCACGCTTCTTTGATGAAATAAAGCTCGAGGCCGCGGACAAGATTACCGGCACCCTTGCGGTATCCGGATTCTCCTTTACCGAGGAAAAAAAGGCGCCCATCTTAAGCCTGCTCGACAATTCCGCCGAGGTGGCCATGAAAAGCCTCAAGAAAGTCACACTGGTGGATCGCAAACAGCTCGACAAGGTGCTTGCAGAACAGAAACTGTCCCTCACCGGACTATTCGAAACGGATACGGCCATAGAAATCGGCAAGCTCCTCTCGGCCCAGTACATGCTCACCGGCACTATCGTCCCCATGAAGTCCTCCATCGCCGTATTTTCCCGGATAATCAACGTCGAGACCGGCGTGGTGGAATCCGCGGCCCAGATTGTGCTTCCGCGGAATAAGGAAATCGAGGATATGTTGTAGAAACCGGGGCAGTTGCGTATAATACCCGCGACATCATCTTTTAAGGAGAGCACCATGGAAAGCCAGCTTCCCTACGAATTGTACTTTACTCATCGTTTTAACATACACAAGCTCGCCGGGCTGTTAGTGGACGATTACGACATTGAATCCATCGCCCGGATCTACGGCGTCCCCGCCGCGGAATTGAAGAAAATCCAGGTCAGCATCGACGCGGATGCCGCCGCCGGCGCCGAAGAACTCAAAAAAATTTACCCCTCCTTTTCAAAAACAATCAAGGCCGTGGCTGTGGGCGACTCCATAACCAGCGACAGGAAAAGCTGGACGAAAATACTCAACCGTTTTTTATCGGGCAAACCGCCGGTCACCGGCGCCGAAAGCCCCATTATAGACGCGGGTATTTCCGGCGACACCACTTCGGACGTGATAAACAGGTTCTACTCCTCCGTGCTCTGTCACGAATTCGAATGGGCCGTGGTATTCATCGGCACCAACGACTGCAGGGGGCTTAACGACGAATACCGCATAACCAACACGGGTCTCGGGGAATATTCGAATAACCTGACCTACATCATGAAGGTCCTCAAGGAACGGCACAAAAAAGTGATAAGCGTGACACTTCCCCCGGTCGATCCCGTGCGTATTAACACTTATTTCGGCGAGGAAAACAACTGGACCTACACCGAAAAGAGAATCAGTGAAACGAACGATTTTATCCGGACCGCCTCTGCAGCCATGGGAACCCGTCTCGCCGATCTCGCAAAGGCCGTATCAGCCTCCGGCAAAGACGTACTCGATCCGGACGGCATACACCTTAACGATACCGGTCAGCGGATGCTGAGCCGGCTGATACTGGATATCTTCGCATCATGACGGATAATCAATCCGAAAGCGGCAGGCTGCCCTGGTACGAGGACGAGCAGTTCTGGAAAGTCTTCGCCCCCTACCTCTTCGACGATTACCACTGGGACATCGCCGACCTCGAGGCAAAACAGTCGGCAGCCCTGCTCAGACTTACGGTACCCGCCGCGGTGCTGGACACCTGCTGCGGCGTCGGGCGGCATTCCCTGGCGCTCGCAGGTCAGGGTTATACTGTTACAGGGGTAGACAGGACCAGCGCCTACATAGAAGCGGCCAAGGGAAGCGCAAGCGCCCATAATTACCCCATAGAATTCGTGCAGACCGACATGCGTTCATTTTCCCGGCCCGCGGCCTTCGACGGTGCCATCAATCTTTTTACATCCTTCGGATATTTCGAGGATGAGAAAGACGAACTGGTCTTTCTCGGCAACATCCGGGATTCATTGAAACCGGGAGCGGGTCTCGTCATCGATCTCCTGGGCAAGGAGGTACTGGCCAGGACGTTCAGGGAACGGGACTGGCACGAGGAGGACGGCGCCATGATACTGCAGGAACGCCGCATTCTCGGCAGCTGGTCAAAAATCGAGAACCGCTGGATTGTAATAAAGGACGGCGAAAAAAACGAATATGTATTCTCCCACCGGCTCTACTCGGCGGATGAACTCATCCAGCTTGTACTAAAAGCCGGATTCGGCAGGGCGGAAGCCTTCGGCAGCCTCACGGGCGTTCCCTATAACCACACCTCGGAGCGTCTTGTGGTTACGGCCTGGAAATAACAGGTACCGGGAAGACCTGTCTAGGCAATCTCCTCCAGCACCCGGAGCACTTCCGGCAGGAGCTGTTTCTTCCGGGATAAAACACCAGGCAGGAAAAACAGATGGTCCCCGAGACGCTTGTAGATAAGGGAGCCTTCGCCTTTGGGGAAACTGGAGGATAGGAGCATGCTCTCCTCCGTGATGACGTTGGTCACCAGAAGCATGACCCAGTCGAGGTTTTTCTCCTCACGCAGGTTTTCGAGGCTCCGCAAGAGCGGTTCCCGGACCTCCTCCAGATCCTCCAGGGTCAGGGTTTCCACCTGGCCGATGCCCACATTGACGGAGAGTTCATTATAGATTTTGAAATCCGCCGCCAGCACCTCCCTGGCTTCCCTCGAGACCAGGGAACCGGCCTTGGCGAACATTGTCATGCCGAATTCCATTGCATCCACGCCCGCCAGCTGCGCGAGTTCCGCAACGGTTTCCCTGTCCACTTCCGTCGTGGTAGGCGATTTCAGCAGTACCGTGTCCGACAGGATGCCGGAGAGCAGGACCTT
>SPDA01000470.1 GCA_004525155.1 Spirochaetales bacterium | reverse complement strand
AATTCGTTCCTGTATCGCTTCCAGATTATCCTTTATCATACGACAGGCTGAAATCAGCGCTTTCCGCTTTTTTCCCTCAGCCGTTTCAGGACGTCGTTTGTGACGTCCACTTCCTGATTCCACCAGAGAAGATCAGGGTCCTTGGAGCGCAGGATAAGCGAAAAACCTTTGGTCTCCGCAATATACTGTATTTCGGTGAGAAGTTCCGCGAGAAAAGTGGGCGATTCGAGAAGGCTGTCCTTTTTCTTGGAGATCTGACTCGACTTTATTCTCGTGAATTCCTGCAGATAATTTTTCCTGTTGAAAATCTCGTTATCCAGGCGGAGAGCTTCATTGTCATTTCCCCTGTTGCGAGCGTCTATCTTTCTGTATTCTAGCTGATCGATCTCATTCAGTATGCTCTGTTTTTCCGCCTCGAACTGCTGGGACATGTCGTCCACCTCCCTCCAGGCCTGGGATTCCTTGAAATAGCTCGAAACGATGGCGGACAGGTCGATGACCCCCACCCGGGTCAACTGCTCCGCGCCCGCGAAAAATGCCGCACTTACGAGAAATATCAGGGCCGCCGTAATCTTTTTCATTTAAAATTCCTTCTTACATAATCAGAATATTTCATAGGTAAAGGACACGACAAAATCGATGCCTCCGCCGGGTACGTTGTCGGGGTTGAACATGTTGCCGTTCTGCCATTGCACCGCGCCGTTCTCGACCTTGAATCTTTTTGTAAGGTAAAAACCAATGGGCAGGCCCGGAATAGTGAGCCGCAGCCCCCCGCCGAAACTGAACATGAAATTATCGATGGTGGTGGTGCTTATCGCCTCCAGGTTATCCCATACTGAGGTCGCGCTGAAAAAGAAGTCCCACCAGAGGTACTGTTCCAGTATGGGAATCCGGAGCTCCACCCAGTTGTTCCAGAGAGCCATGCCGCTGACGCTCGGCCATCCGCGTGCGGTGAGCATGCCGTCGGTAAAGAGAAGATCGTTCGGCGTCAGGCTGTTGCCCCAGCCCCAGAGACCGTCCTGCTGCCGGAAGTACTGTTTCAAGAGCAGGGAAATGTTCGAGTGAATAGCGAAAACCATCTTGAAATTCCAGTTTTCGAAGACCGGCTCGTCCACGAGTTTAATAAAAGCTTCCGCTTTCGACGCGCTCTTTATATAATCCCGCGTTCCCCCGAGGAAGCCTCCCGTATAGGTGAAAGCCTGGTTTATGTAGAAACCCGTGGTGGGATTGTAAATGTAATCCCTCTTGTCCCATGAAAGGCTCAGCCAGAGCTTGTTTATCCACTGCCACTGGTCGAGGTTATCGCGGACCGTGGCGTTGAAGGGACGATACACTTCGGGGTCGTAGGTGATGAAGGTTACGGCGGGCGTAAAGCCGGTAGAGACTCCCAGGCGGCCCACGCGGGTAAACCACTGGTACCCGGTGCTTATGCCTAAGGACAACTGGTAGGAATTGTATTCCATAAGATAGCTGTCGGGTATGTAAATCTTGTTCTTGAGGGCCCAGGCATAATCGGTTATGAGACCGTAGTCGGCGATGTCTGCTTCCGAAGGAATGCCCGGAAAGGGCGTTCCGGCTAAATAGGTCGATCCTGTTTCCGCGGGATACACGGTATCCCCGGAAAAGACATAGTAGCCCTGGTAGGGGTCGGGCACCGCATTGGAGGCGCCCGCCGGAAAAACAGGTCCGAGCATGTCCTGCTGGATACTGCGGGTCAATTCGTGCTGGAAGGAAAAATCAAGGCCGAAGGACATACGCTGGCTGCCTATCCAGTTCTGGCTGTACCCTATGTTCACGGTCTGTTTTGTAGGGGAAAGTTCCGTACCGGCGCTTACCATGAGACCCCGGCCGAGAAAATTTTTGTCCGACCACTTCAGAAAACCCATGACCGGAAAATCGCCGGCTGACCCCGAGAAGGTAACCCCGAAGTTGACGTCTATGGTTTTACCCTCTTCGACGTTGATGATGAGGTCCATGAGCCCGTCCGCGCTCCCCATGGGTGTTTCGGGAACCACGGAGGAAAAGAACTGCAGGTTGTACAGGTTCATGAGGCCCTGCTGGATTTTTTCCTTGCTGAAAATATCGCCCACTTCAAAGGGCAGTTCCCGGAAGAGTATGTAGTCCTTTGTTTTTTCGTTGCCGCTGATGAGGATGTTTTCTATATGAGCACGCATCCTTTCCGTGATATTTATATTGTAGCCGATGCTGTTCGTCTCCGTATCCCGGTTTTCCTCTTTGGTAATCACGTTGTAGATGTACCCGTCGTTGAAATAAACATCGGTTATGCGCATATAATCCGCGTCGGATCTCGATTTATTCAGTATGGTATCGGGCCGCTGGCGGGTGACGTCGAGCAGCTGCTGATCGGTAAAGAGCGTGTTGCCGTCGAAGGTGTAGCCGCTGAAGCTGAATTGTTCACCCTCGTTTATGTAGATGGTAATTATAAGATAATTCCGGCTTAGGTCTTTTTCGTCTTTTTCCGTGTCCTTTACCACATTCGCTACCAGGGCGTCCACGTACCCGTGATCGCGGTAATAGGTTTCGATTTTAAGTATGTCTTCCTGGAACTTGCTTTCCTGAAATACGCCGCTGGCGAAGAGGGCCTGCACTTTCGTGGTCATGAGTCTCTTGAGCGTACCGTTTGAAGCGAAACTGTTTCCGGAAAAACGTATTTCCCGTATCTTCGTCTGGCTTCCTTCAACTACGTCGAAAACCACTACAGCTGTGCTTTTATCCTCCGAATATTCCACATCGCCAGTTACCACCACATCGGGGAACCCCCGTTCCAGGTAAAGTTCTTTTACGGCGTCGCTGTCCAGCTGGACTTTGGTCTTGTTGACCATGTCCCCGTTTTTAAGGAGCACCACATCAAGAATATCCGCCTTGCGCACATTCGTGTTTCCGGTTACGCGGATTTCGTCCACCACCGGTCTTTCCGTT
>SPDA01000347.1 GCA_004525155.1 Spirochaetales bacterium | reverse complement strand
GCAGCATGTTGTACGGGAGGTTGCCGAGGAATTGCGTGGAAGAGGAAAAGAAGTATACCTGGAAACAATCTAAGTACGGGAAGGATCGAATATGGCGAGTGATTTGATAAAGACAATAGTGGATAGATATAGGAAAGACGGAGACATGCTCATACCCATGCTCCAGGACCTGCAGGCGGACATGAGTTATCTGCCTCCGGAAGACCTGCGGGATCTGGCGAAGGAACTTGATATTCCCCTGATGAGGATTTACGGGATAACCACGTTTTATTCCTCCTTCCGGCTGGCGCCCATGGGCCAGCACGAGGTCAATCTCTGCATGGGTACCGTATGCTATCTCAAAGGCGCTGATAAAATTTCTACGGCAATCTGCGAAGAGTTCAATGTAGCCGCCGGCGGCACTACCGGGGACAGGCTGTTTACTTACGCTCCTGTTAACTGCGTCGGCGCGTGCGCCCTGGCGCCGGTAATGGTCGTGGACGGAAAATATCATGATCATATGACCCCGGATGGGGCCCTTAAGGTGATACGAAAACTTAAAGGCGAGGATACAGACGTAAAGGACGGAGCATCGTAATGGCGGTGGAAACGAAAAAAATGATAAATACCCCGGCAGACCTCAAAGCCCTCAGGGAAAAAGCGGAAGCCCGGACGAAAGCCGTGGGAAAATCCATACGGGTTTGCATCGGCACCGGCTGCGCCGCAAAGGGTTCCGTACAGTTGTACGAACTCTTCCTGCAGGCCGTGGGAAACAACGGTGCAAAAGTGACTGCCGAAGCGAAATGCGTCGGCTGCCACGGTTTTTGCGAACGCGGTCCGATAGTCGCCATCGAACCCGGAAATATTATCTACCAGGGAGTGGAAGAACCGGATGTTGCGGAAATTTACCGCGAAACCGTTCTCTCAAACCGGCTGGTGGAGAGGCTGCTCTACGAAGACCCGGAAACGGGTAAAAGAGCCCAAACCGAGGAAGAAATCCCCTTTTACCGTGTTCAGCGCCGGATTGTCCTGGCCCAGAACGGCAGGATATATCCCCGAAACATCGAAGACTACATCGCGGTCGGCGGTTACTCCGCCTTGGTTAAAGCCCTGGGCACCATGAAGCCGGAAGATGTCATTACGGAGGTGGAAATCTCCGGCCTTCGGGGGAGGGGCGGCGGCGGGTTCCCCACGGGCCGCAAGTGGCGTTCCTGCAGAAACGCCGAAGGTACGGACAAGGTCGTTATATGCAACGGCGATGAAGGCGACCCCGGCGCGTTTATGGACCGATCGGTCATGGAAGGCAACCCTCACCTCGTTTTGGAAGGATTAATCATCGGCGGGTACGCGGTAGGCGCCTCCCGCGGATACATATATGTGCGCAACGAATATCCTCTTGCAGTGGAGCACTTGAACGGCGCTATATCCCGGGCGCGGGAATTGGGTCTCCTGGGCGAGGACATTCTGGGGAGCGGGTTTTCGTTTGATGTAAGGATTAACCGCGGGGGCGGTGCCTTTGTCTGCGGTGAATCCTCGGCACTTATCGCGTCCCTGGAAGGCCAAAGAGGTGAGCCGCGGGCCAAGTACATTCATATGGTGGAAAGCGGGCTTCATGAAAACCCGACTGTACTCAACAATGTTGAAACCTGGGCGAATATTCCCTCCATTGTAACCAAGGGCGGGGCGTGGCTGGCGTCCATCGGAACGGAGAAATCCAAAGGAACGAAAGTTTTCAGCCTTGTAGGCAAGGTGGTCAATACCGGCCTGGTGGAAGTTCCCATGGGTATGACCCTCCGGCAGATAATCGAGGAAATAGGCGGAGGGGTCCAGAACGGGAAAAAATTCAAGGCTGTACAGACCGGCGGTCCTTCCGGCGGCTGCATCCCCGCGGAACATATGGACACACCTGTCGATTTCGACGAACTGACCCGATTAGGTTCCATGATGGGCTCGGGCGGTATGATCGTCATGGACGAAGATACATGCATGGTGAACGTGGCGAAATATTTCTTAAGTTTTTTGAAACAGGAATCATGCGGCAAGTGCACCCCTTGCAGAGAGGGTGTCGCACAGATGTTCAATATCCTTGAGAAGATAACCGCGGGCGAGGGAAAGGCCGACGATATCGACCGGCTCGAAAAACTATCCCGGCTCATCGAGGAGACGTCACTCTGCGCCCTGGGATCCACCGCGCCGAACCCGGTTCTTTCCACACTCAGGTATTTCAGGAAAGAATACGAAGATCACATACACAATAAACATTGCAGCGCCCATGAGTGCAAAGGTCTGTTCAAGTATATGATCCTGTCGGATGTATGTACCGGCTGCAGAATCTGTTTCAAGAATTGTCCTGTTAACGCGATTACCGGAGAACGGAAAGAACCGCATCTTATCGATCAGGAGATCTGTACGACTTGCGGCGTCTGTTACGCGAAGTGTCCCTTCGGGGCAATTGAAAAAGTTTAAAGGGATAAGCCGCACGAAGCGGCTTATTTCAGGGATTAAGGAGGAACTGTGCCCGAGGTTACCATAGAAAACAAAAAAATCAATGTGAAGGAAGAGAGTACCATTCTCGAGGCAGCTCAGAAGCTGGGTATTTGGATTCCCACCCTCTGTTTCAATAAAACACTTAAGCCTACCAGTTCCTGCAGGCTCTGTATGGTGGAGGCTGAATTGGGAGGCGGAAGAAGCAAGCTGGTTACCGCGTGCAATTATCCGGTGCGCAAAGATCTTACCGTCCATGTCGGAAGCCCCCGGGCGGTTTCAGCGCGTAAGGGTATTATGGAGCTTCTCCTCGCCCGATCTCCGGACAGTGCGGAATTGAAGGAACTCGCGGCCCGCATGGATGTTGCCGGAACGTCCTATCCCACTGTAACGGAAAGCCAGCGCAACTGCATCCTATGCGGTTTATGCGTGTCCGTATGCGAAGAGGTTATAGGATGTTCGGCTATCGGCTTTACCGGCCGGGGCGTGGACCGTACCGTAGCGACACCCTTCCGGCTCGCGTCGGAAGCCTGCATTGCCTGCGGCGCCTGCGCCATGGTCTGTCCGGTTGGTACAATTCAGGTTAGGATACACATGGATAGCGGCGAGGCGGAGATATCCCCGTTCAAGTCGCGGTCAAAACTCATCATCTGCGAGGAGTGCGGTAAAAGAATGGTAACGGAACCGGTCGCCGCAGCCACAATGAAGAAGGTTAATATGGATTGGGAAGAGTTTCGCAGAAGGGCGCGTATGTGCCCCGACTGCAGAAGAAAACACGCCGCCGAGTCTCTGGCGTTTATAGCTACAAAAAAGGGAAGCGGCATCATTCAGGACGAAGCACGTCGTCCAGCATATAAGTAAGATATTCAGGGGAGATAAGGAGAGAAACATGTCAAGAATTATTGCTTCCGCGGCAATCCGCGGCGCCCACGCCATGATGGAAAGGGCTGAAACGGATCTGGAGAAGGCCATTGCTGCCTACGGAAAGGACGCCCCGGTGGCGTATCCCAGTACGGCATACTATCTTCCGATCATGCTGCTTTTTCTGGGGCAAAAGGTCCAGAAACTGGGGGATCTTTCAGAATCTCTTAAAGAAGGAAGGAAACTCCTAGGCAGGATTCCGGAAAAGAGCAACTGGCTCCCTTATCTCGGGGAAACCCTTGATTCAGGCGTCGCCACACTGATAGCGGAAGAGGCGATCGAGGCTTTGAAATATGTGAACGGCGGCAATCTCGCAAACGGCCTCTGGCTCGGAT
>SPDA01000085.1 GCA_004525155.1 Spirochaetales bacterium | reverse complement strand
TTTCTTCCACGGGAAGTGATACAGCTTCATCGATTAGTTCTTTCATATTCATCTAATAAACCTATTATAATATACTTAGAATATCGTATTTTATTTGAAATCGTTACCCAATCAGTCGAGGAGTAAAAAACCAGATGGGGGCCTTTTACCGGGACAATTATCCCAGTTGGGTATCAAAAAACTGCCAAACGTTTTAAAAATTTGTTACCAGATTTGTTACCACTATTCTATCAACCTATATGGTCCATATGACGAATCCGATAAAAACCGCTTGAAATACCCCAGAAAAGGGCCTAGTATGATGTATATGAAGAGGTAGCGAGACTCAAAATCTGGCGCCCGCGAGGGTGTATCGGTTCAAGTCCGATCGCCGGCAGAAGCCCCATAACCGACGGTGGTCAGGGTGACCATCGGCCGGTACATGCTTGCCGGGATATAGGTTAATCCCCAGGACTTTCCTTCGATTGCGTATATCAATTTTCACAGTGGAAAAAAAGTGATGTATTTGTGAAAGCCCCTGATAAAGAATACCCTAGCCGGAGTTTTTATCCGGACGCAGAACCCGAAGCGCATTCAAGACCGCCAGTACCGCCACACCGACATCGGCGAAGACCGCTTCCCACAGGCCTGCTATGCCGAAGGCGCCGAAGGTTATAAAGGCTGCTTTTACCGCAAGTACGAAGCCGATGGTCTGCAGGACAACTGATCGGGTTTTTTTAGCGAGGATAACTGCCTCCGGGATCCTGCCCGGGTCATCGGTCATGAGCACAAGGTCCGCGGTTTCCACGGCCGCGTCGGAACCGAATTGACCCATGGCGATACCCACGTCCGCTGCTGCCAGGACAGGCGCGTCATTGATGCCGTCACCAACGAATATCACGCTCCCTTCCGTCTGCTTTTGAATTTCGCTCATTTTCCCGACCTTCTGCTCAGGCAGAAGCCCCGCGTGAAACTCCTCTATGCCCAGTCTGTCAGCGGTCTGCCGCACGGCTTCCTCCGAATCCCCGGACAGCATGACTATCCGGCGGATGCCGAGCTGTTTGAGCTCCTTCACCGCCCGGGCCGATTCCAGTTTTTCCCTGTCCCGTACCAGGAGGCAGCCGGCGTACAAACCGTCCAGGGCGAGATGGGCTACTGTTCCCTCGAGGACTGCAGCATCCGGAGGGATGGTCCCGGGAGGAAAAAACCTGTCATTGCCGAGAAGAACAGCTAAATCCTTTACTCTTGCCCTGACCCCGTAGCCGGCGATTTCCTCGTTATTTGAAATGAGCGCTTCCCTTATGGCGCCCTGGTATGCTGATTTTATGGACAGGGCTATGGGATGGCTCGAATGTGCCTCCGCATGGGCGGCGTAGAAAAGCAGATCTTCCCTGGAATACCCGTTTCGGGGAATTACGTCTACAACTTCGAACACGCCCTTTGTCAGTGTGCCGGTTTTATCGAACACTACGGCCCCGGCCCTGGTGAGGGCATCGATATGATTGGAACCTTTTATAAGTATGCCCCTCTTCGAGGCTCTGCCGATACCGGCGAAATAGGCAAGGGGAATGCTCATGACCAGGGCGCAGGGACAGGAAATGACCAGGAGCACCAGGGCCCGGTAGAGCCACAGGCTAAAAGGACCGGCGTGGAAGACGAAGGGAGGCAGCACCGCAAGCATCACGGAGAGAAAAACAACGGCTGGAGTATAGTACCTTGCGAAGGTGGTTATGAATTTTTCCGTCGGAGCCTTGGCGGCAATAGCCTTCTCCACGAGGGCAAGGATTCTGGCCACCGCGGATTCGCCGAAAACTTTTGTCACGCGCAGGGTAAGGGATCCCGAGAGAATTATGGTGCCTGCCAGGACCTCTTCGCCGGGGACTGCCCTTCCGGGACGCGATTCTCCTGTCAGGGCGGAAGTGTCCAGGCCGGATTCGCCTGTTGTTACTATGCCGTCCAGGGGAACCCGCTCACCCGGTTTAACGAGGATTATATCTCCGGGGACCACATTTTCCGGATCGGTTTTTTCATAGGTGTCGCCGGTTTTGAGGTTTGCGAAATCGGGCCGGATATTCATCAGTGCCTGTATCGATTTTCTGGATCTGCCCAGGGCGAGATCCTCGAAAAACTGCCCGATGCTGTAAAACAGCATCACCCCGGCGGCTTCCGGCAGGGCATGGATGGCTATTGCGCCGATGGTTGCCAGTGCCATCAGAAAATTTTCATCGAACACTTTGCCCCGGAGGATGTTTCGGAAGGCAGACAGAAGGACCTTCCAGCCCGCAAAGAGATATATACCCAAAAAAACCGCGTACTCGGGAATACCTAAGGCCCTGGATCGCAGGAATCCGGTGAACACAAGTCCCAGGATAAAGACGGTTAACATGAGGGCAAGGGGCAGTAAATTTTTAAGGATATCGCGATCCAAGCGGCGCCCGGTTTTTCCCGGATTGATTTCCGCCGGCTGGATAACCTTTTCCAGTTTTACGGCACATTCGGTACAGCAGGGACTTGCGTCATTTTTTGTCATATAAGACACTCCCCGGGAATTTCTTTTCGAGAATGTGCTTCATCCCGATATCCACAATCAGTTTTACATGTTCATCCTTGAGCGAATAAAAGACGGTTTTTCCTTCCCTTCTGAACTTTACCAGATTCGTCTGCCGAAGGCTGTTGAGCTGGTGGGATACGGCGGACTGGCTTACGCCGAGAAGGGCTGCAAGATCGCACACGCAGAGCTCGGATACGAAAAGGGCATGCAGAATTTTCATCCTCGTGGCATCGCCGAACATCCTGAAAAATACCGAGGCCTCGTTCAAGGTCTCCTCGTCCGGCATCGTATTCGACACAAGGTCCACCGTATCCTGGTGGATATGAAGATGTTCACAGCCGTTTTTCCGCCGGGCATGTGTTTTCGTAATCCGAATCTTTTCACCCAGGGCCATTTTTCCTCCAACGTATGAGCAACTGTTCATATATAGTATTCTACAGAATCCCGTTTTTGTCAAGAAAATTATGTGTTCCGCAGCCTTGCTGGTAAAGATTGTACTATTAGTCCTAATCATGTATACTTTTCTTAAAGGAGGCCGTGTATGAGCGACTCCATTTTTTCTGGTATGAAAGACGAAGACTACACAAGTCTCGCGGCCTGTGCGAAAGAGCGGCGTTTTCTTACCGGGGAAATCATTGTGCGTGAAAAAACCATGACAGACACGTTCTGCATAATAAAATCCGGCAAAGTCGAGGTAACCAAGCGGTTCTCCGACGGAGACGAAATGATTCTTACCCTTATGGAGGAGGGCGATTTTTTCGGCGAAATGGCGCTCCTCGACCAGGGGCCCCGGTCCGCCACGGTGCGGGCCATTGCTGAAACAACCGTATTTGAACTGGCAAAAAACGATTTCGAATGCCTTCTCCATGACGCTCCGGATTTAGCCTATTCGATTATGTGCGAGCTCGGCAAGCGGCTCCGCGACACCGGCTCCCTGCTCGTGTCCCATCTCGAGAAAAAAAACAAGCAGCTTTCGGAAGCCTACCTCGATACGGTGCATGCCCTTGTCAGCGCTCTGGAGGCCAAGGACACCTACACCTGCGGCCATACCTCGCGCGTGACAGTCGTTGCAAAGGCCATCGCCGGGAAAATGAACCTCGTGGAAGACGACCTGTTCGCCATTGAAATCGGCGCCCTGCTTCACGATCTGGGTAAAATAGGCGTGCCGGATGCGGTCCTGCACAAGGCCGGGCCTCTGGAAAAGGATGAATACAGCCTTATCAAGGAACATCCGAAAAAGGGAGAGATAATTTTAAAGAATGTTGAATACCTTAAGCGTTCCATTCCATCCGTGCTTTCCCATCACGAGCGCTACGATGGAAAAGGATATCCCGAAGGCACGGCAGGCGCCGGGATACCTCTCTTCGGCCGTATTGTGGCGGTGGCCGACAGGTTTGACGCCATGATAAGCGACAGGCCCTACAGGGGACACATGGAGGTTGCCTCCGCCGTTTCCGAAGTGAAAGCACAGGCAGGCACGCAGTTCGACAAAGAAGTGGTGAAAGCTTTTCTCGGGTTGTACGAAAGCGGGGACCTTGCGAAGCTGCTCACGGAGCATAAAAAAGCGTAAGACACCTGCCGCCGCCGGGATAGACCTGTATGATCCCGCTCAGGATTGCGGATGGAACAGCCCGGATTCAAAAACTTCTTTTCCACTCTTTTGATTCACTACGTAATTCTGACATGAACGCGGGGTTCCGCAC
Source organism: Spirochaetales bacterium (assembly GCA_004525155.1). Lineage (GTDB taxonomy): Bacteria > Spirochaetota > Spirochaetia > SPDA01 > SPDA01 > SPDA01. The sequence goes on along the minus strand of SPDA01000085.1, from coordinate 3,034 downwards.
TGTTCCCAGCCATTCGCCTGTTTATTCCATGGACATTGCCTATCTGCTGTAGCTGTCTGATATCCTTATATGGTCAATGGAGGCGGCAGCTTTTTTTCACAGAAACTGCGGATTTCGGACAGCAGGATTTCATCGGCAGGCCCGGCAGAGGGGACGCCTTTTTCTGCCTTTGACGGAAGGGCGGTTGCCTTACCTGACAGCGGCACATCAGGCTGTTCCTCGGGCCAGCTGTCCCGCTCGAACACGATACCGGCAATGCGGTCATCGTAGAGCAGGCAGGAGAACCTGTCGTTCATCGCGTAGCTCGATTCCTCGCTGCCGCCGGATTCGCTGGCGATGGTAAGCACCGCCTGAATGGCAGGTGCGGCGTCCTTACCGGCTTCCATGCCGCCGGCATCTGTGCCGACGGCTTCGGGCGGCGAGCAGATCATTATCGAAAAGCCGGGGGGGCCGGCAAGCACATCGGGATTATCCCCTGCTCGGAGGTTCATTTCATCTATCAGCGCAAGCAGACTGCCGGAAAAAGAATATTTATCCAAGTATGACCTCCGTTTTGAAGCCGTAGAGCGGAAACGGCATTATTTGCAGTATATGGAGGTATGAAAGATGAGGGAATACCCGCGATCAAGGATGTTCGGCGTTATACCTAGGGTGATTATGTGAAGCGGCCCATGGAGGAGCGCTAGGAACTCATCTGCGGCATGCCGAAACTGACTGACAAGGGATGTACCGGTGCGCCTGATTTTATCCTTGAGATACATTCTCCCTCTGCCTCGAAAAAGGACCCTAACGATAAATTATCGCCTTGCGAGGTCACGGCGTTAAGGAATACTGGATTGCGGACCCGGCGTACACCTCCGGAGGCTGCATTTCTTCTTCCCGCTAGGGCGCCGATATCGTAAGACTCCCTGTCTCGCCCGCATACAGCCGCCACTGCTGGTTAGCCTCTCCCGCGGTCACATGGGATATGGCGAGCAGCGCGGTGTTGGGGCTTACCTCCCCCTCGTTGACCGCGTAAATTTCCAGGCTGTTTGCGCCGCTTGAAAGGCTTACCGCGATTTCCGTTCCCGGAGGCGCCGCCAGTACGTGATTATCCGCAATCACTGCGCCGTTAAGCTTTACCGTAACCCTGTCTCCGTCCACCAGGGAGCCGTTGTCGGTCAGGGTCAGGGTTATATCGGTCCGGCTTACAATCACGTCCGAGAGCCCCGATTCCGGCTTTTCGCTGATGGCGAAATATGCGGAAAACCCGTACAGTTCCCCGGATTTATTGCCGGACACACCAGTCACTTTTATCCTGTAGGTTTCATCGGCCGGAAGCCCCGCGGGTATCGTCCACGTAAAAGAACTGCTCTTGCTGTAAGCAGCCGCGATCGCAGTTGTGAAATCCTCTCCGCGGTAGAGATCCAGATTGACGGCAGTGAAAGTTGCGCCGCTCTCCCAGGTTATGGTGAGGGAATCACCCGGATTGAAGGGCTGGGTCTTGGCGGAACTGGCCAGGGTAACAGTTACATCGTAGGCCACTCTGCTGTCGGCGGCGGTCAGGGAGGCTTCCTCCTCACCGGGAATGACGTAATAGGTGCATCCGGTAAGGGCCAGAATGGCGATAGTTACGAGTGTCGTTATAACCGCGAGTGCCGGCAGGGCAGCACGGGCGGGAAGTGTGTTTATCAGGGTTTTCATATGCTTCTCCGTGATCAGGTCTTATATATGTAACACCGGAGAAACCATCGCCTGTCACCGCCGGCGGACTTCGCACGGATCTATTTTTTTTCCGCAGACCGTTTGTCCCTTATCAGGGCATAGGATTCCTGCGGCCTGTCCTGCCCGGCCCCATCCAGTTCCTTAATCCAGGTACATTCGTAAACCTGGAAGGATTCCGCCACAATCTGCGGATAACTGGTGCCTGGATTATCTTTCGCCGACAGGCCCCCCATCAGGGTAAACGCGCAGTTTTTCATTTTTTCTTCCGTGGTGTCGCCGGGATAACCCAGGGCAGCAGCCTGTTTCATGTATTTTCTTTTATCGGGAATAAAATTGATGCTTGCCCTGCCCGTGCGGAGGATATTCTGCGCTGTATTCGAGGAATTCCTCGCCTCCAATACCATGGCGTAATATCCCTTGCCCGCAATGTAATAGGGAAAACACAGCGAATAAGGGCCGATGTTGGTCTGCCCGTTTTCCGCGAGACTGCCGACAAGTACTACTGGCATGGGGTAGAAACTCGAGGTCTGATAAAAATTGTCGACGATGCGGAGGTCCTGGAAAATGGCGTCTTTATGCATTTGAGACTCCTCCCAAAACCGATAAAGCAAACTGCCTCTTTCGTCAAGATAATAGATATTTTATAAAGTTGTATAAAACAACTGTTGACAAATACAACGATAAGTGCTATATTGATGCACATGATGACTGAAAAGGACATTAAAGATTTCCGGCGCGGGCTGCGCGTAATAGAAAGGGAAATACTGCTTCGCCTGCGTCAGGAAACTGACTGCTGCGGCGTCACGTTTGCACAATGCCACCTGCTGCTTGCCCTGGATGACAGCCGTGAAACAGGCATTCAGGATCTTTCGGAGACCCTCGGCACGGACAAGGCGAACATCAGCCGTACGGTCGATTCCCTGGCGGAGGCCGGTTACATCTACCGCGAGCCGGGCATGAAAGACAGGAGGCGTGTCGCTGTCAGTCTTACCAGTAAGGGTATCGAACAGACGAATGCCATCCATAAGCTGTGCAACGATGAGTACCGCAAGCTGTTCGAAGGTTTGGGCGCCGAAGAGGCGGTGAAAGTGCGTGAAGCCGTCGGCATTATCGCCGATGTGATGACCCGCTGGCGGACAGAAAAACCTCCGGCGGGCTGCTGTGCCGAAGGAGGCAACTGATATGATAACGGGAACGATGGATGCCCGCATGGAAATGCGGGATGTGCTGGGTACCCTGCGGATCCGTCTGGGAATCGGCAGGCAGAGCTACAAAGTGGAACCGGGGCTGTACCGGTTCGGGGAGCCGGGTGAGGATTCGCCGGTGCTGG
>SPDA01000613.1 GCA_004525155.1 Spirochaetales bacterium | reverse complement strand
TCCCAGGCCTTTCCCGTTCCCGATTCCATCAGCTTTCAGGAAGCGGCCTTCTCCGAACCCATATCCTGCTGCATCCGGTCCCTTAAAAAAATCCATGTGGGTCTCGCGGAAGACCTGCTCATTGTCGGGGCGGGGCCCATGGGCCTCATGCACCTGCAGGTTGCCAGATGTCTGGGGGTCCGGATTTTCGTGTCCGAGCCGGATGCCTCACGCCTCGACAAAGCGAAGGAAATGGGCGCCGATTTTGTCATCGATCCGGTCCGGGAAAACCTTGCGGAAATAATACTTAAACATACGGACGGAAGGGGGGTGGACGTCTGTGTTGTAACCAGCCCGGCACACGCCGCCTTGAGTTCAAGTTTTCAGGTGCTGGCAAAAACGGGACGGGTGAACATCTACACCTCCTACCTGGACAAGCCGCTCATTCCCATGGATGCTGATACGCTGCATAAAAACGAGAACCTGATAACCGGGAGCGAAGGCAGAACCGAATTCGATTTTCACCAGGCCGTCCGTCTTATCAGCATGGGGAAGGTGGATGTGCGTCCCCTGATTTCCAAACGGGTCGGATTTGAGGAGATTGAAAACGGTATGCGTCTTGCCATGTCCGGAGAAACCTACCGTGTACTGCTGGAACACTCCCTGTAAAAGGATGATATATGATTCTTGCCGTCGATGTGGGTACAACCATTCTGAAAGCCGCTCTTTTCTCGGATGAGGGCGGCCTGCGTAAAGGCGCGGAGAAACCGCTTACCCTTGCGCCTAACACGGATCCCCTCCGCCATGAAATAGACGCGGGCAGCTGGATAACCGCGCTCCGCGCGGTCTGGGGCCGGCTTTCTTCCGGCGGAGGCGCGGACTTGAGTTCCATTGTTGTCAGCGGCAACGGCCCCACCGTTGTTCCGGCGGGAGATGACGGCATGCCCCTCGATGTCGCCATGACCTGGATGGACAGGAGATGCACGGAGGAGGCCGCGGAAGTATCGGCCCATGCGGGGTTTTACGTGGACCCTACCTTTTACCTGCCCAAAGCGCTGTGGATCTTCAAAAACAGAAAGGAGATCTATGACAGGACAAAATATTTTTTTTCCTGCTCCGAATATATCAACTATCTTCTTACGGGAAAGGCATACACCATACTGCCGGTTCCTGAATACCGGGATTTTATCTGGACGGAAAAACTGGTTTCTGCCCTGGGGATGGACTGGCGGAAGTTTCCCGGATTCATTTCGCCGGCGGACTATATCGGGAACACCTCGGACAGCGCCTTCGCCCTGTTCGGCATACCGCGGGATGTTCCCGTATTCGCCGGAGGTCCCGATTTCATCGTATCCCTTATCGGTACTGCCACCGTCGCTCCGGGAAGAGCCTGCGACAGGGCCGGCACTTCCGAGGGCATAAATCTCTGTACCGGGAATCTGATACAGGACCCCAGGCTCATTTGCGTTTCACATGTAATAAAGGGGCTGTACAATATCTCAGGTCCCATATCCACCACCGGCAAGGCCCTGGAATGGATCAAGAAGATAACGGGAAAGGAACACGTTTCCTACGAGGAGCTTTTCAAAGATATCGAAAACCTGCCTGCGGGCTCCGGCAGCCTGGTGTTTCTTCCCTACCTGACCGGCGAACGGGCCCCCATCTGGGACTCCGACGCAAGGGGCGTATTCATGGGCCTTACCCTCAGTCACGGCCGTCAGGAAATGACCCGGGCCGTCGTCGAATCCGTGGGTTTCGCCATACGGCATGTTCTCTCCGTCATGGAAGATATGGGGCTCGAAATTATGGACCTGCGCATAACGGGGAGCCAGGCTAAAAGCGGAATCTGGAACCAGATAAAGGCGGATATCACAGGAAAAAACATTCTTGTACCGATGTGGAAGGAATCTGAACTGACAGGCGATATGTGCATCGCGCTGTACAGGATGGGTAAATATCCTGATCTCGCCTCCGCGGCGGACAGCATGGTAAAAATAGAAAAGATATATTCGCCGGACCCTGCTAACAGGGAAACCTACGACAGGCTCTTCGGCGTGTACCGGGATTCTTACGAAGGGCTTAAAGAGGTCTTTAAAAAACTCAGTGCACCGATTAACAACAAGGAGAAGATCGGATGAATTTTGGTAAAGCGATACGCTGGAATTCAATTTTCAGAAAGGAAACGGGAAATACCGTATGTGTGGCAATAGATCACGGCGGCATTGCAGGACCCATGGACGGCATCAACAATCCGGCAGCGCTGATTAAGGACTGCGTTGACGGCCGGGCCGACTGCGTGCTTACCACCCGG
>SPDA01000007.1 GCA_004525155.1 Spirochaetales bacterium | reverse complement strand
GGGGCCAGGAAGGTATCATGCCCGTCAGATCGCCAAGCTCAGGCCGGAGGATAAAACACCAGGCCGTAAGGGCTCCTACGGAAAACACAATGGTGCCTCCGAGCAGTATCCAGACGATGGTGCCGGATTTCCCCCAGGCAAGCCAGGTTATGTGATTTTTCATCTTCGGAAACACGGCAAGAAGAATAAAAAAAACGATAAAAGGCAGGATGAAGTCCACGCCCGGGAACATGAACCCCAGCAGCCCGCGCTGAATCCGGATGAAGGGTTCAAGAATCAGCAGTATAAGGAAAAAAAGCGAAGCCGTGAACAAAGGTTTCGATTTGAAAAAAAATAATCCGAGAATACCCAAACTTCCGGCCACAGACAGGGCATAAAACAGCCAGTAGCGCGCAGAAACCTCCAATCCGGCGGTGCCGCCCATCCGCTTCGTGAAATGAGGAAAAAGAAAGAGACTGAATATAACAAGCCCCAGATGCAGAGGTATGAGAATAAAAGAAATGCCTTTTTTTCTTACAAGGGAATCTATCATGGTTATCATTTTATGCCGGTTGAGCTGGCGCGTAAAGAGTCCGGACTAACAATTCGCGCACTTTTCAATCCTTACATCAAAGTGTAGTATACAAACCAGTTATGACACCCCTGTTCCTCCTGTTTTCAGTTCTCCTTGCCGCCGTTATAGGCCTGCTCTTCCTTCTGCTGAGCAGGATGCCCAGGCACCAGCAGGTTGCCGATCTCCGCAGGGAACTCGGCACACTGCAGGCGGAACTGGGCGATCTCAAGGTGAAGCAGCTCGAATCTTCCAGACAGACTTTGAGCGAACAGTCCGCCTTTTACCGCCAGTCCCAGAACCTCATGACGGAGGTATTCACCAAACTCGGCATTCTGGAAAAGACCTCCAGGCAGATCGAGGACTTCGGCAGGGACCTGGTGCAGCTGAAGGACATCCTCAAGGCCCCCAAGCTCCGCGGGGGCCTGGGGGAATTCCTGCTGGAGGATCTTCTTTCGCAGGTGCTTCCAGGCAAACACTTTACGTCCCAGTACAGATTCAGCGACGGCAGCGTCGTGGATGCGGCCATAAAGCTGGGAGACAGGCTGGTGCCCATAGACGCGAAGTTCCCCCTCGAAAGTTTTCAGCGCATGATAGCGGCGAAAGATCCGCAGACCAGGATTTTTGAACGGAAGGAATTCGTCCGGAGTGTCCGGAAACGCATTGACGAGATTGCGGAGAAGTACATACGGGAGGAGGAAGGAACCTATAACTTCGCCCTCATGTATGTGCCGGCCGAAAACATTTATTACGAGATAATAGTCGCGGACGACATTTCTTCTTCGGAACGCAATTACAGGCTGCAGTCCTACGCCCTGGAAAGGAAGGTCGTACCGGTGTCCCCCGGAAGCCTCTATTCCTACCTCATGGCCATCGTCCTCGGCCTCAAAGGTTTCCGCGTGGAGGAACAGGCGCGGGCGATTATGCGCGAGCTTTCGCTCATACAGACCGCGTTCGGCAAATTCTACACGGAATATTCCCTGGTCGGCAAATACATGCGGCAGTCCCTCCAGAAATACGACGAAAGCGTCAAAAAAGCCGAGAGGTTCGACAGGAAGCTCGGCGACGTTACCGGCGTTAAAACGGACCTGCTGGAAAAAGAAGACCGGGGATAGTATGCTTAAGGGCATGAGTCCGGAGAGTGTGAATCAAAAGCCCGCTTCAGCCGGCGGCTTCCCCAGGCCGGTGCTATTTATAAGCAGGTGTCTCGGGTTCGACAGCTGCAGATACAACGGGGAAACAATCAGAGACCCTTTCGTGGAAAAATTGAAACCCTTTGTCGAAACGGGGACCCTCTGCCCGGAGGTCGAAGCGGGCCTGGGCGTACCCCGCGCACCTGTCCGCATCGTTCTGCACGGAGACCGGCCGATTCTGTATCAGCCCGCCACGGGTAAAGATATAACACCGGACATGCTCGCAGTTACCGAAGCATTCAGGAATGAAACACAAGCCGGTGAGTTTGACGGTTTTATTTTAAAAAGCAGGTCCCCTTCCTGCGGATTCAAGGATGTAAAGGTGTATAAAAGCGACGGGAAGGATCCCAGGAACATTTCCGGTTCCGGAAGCAGGGGCACGGGCTTTTTCGGCGGAGCTATAGCGGAAACTTTCATGGAGAAATTCGGACTGCCCGTTGAAGACGAGGGAAGGCTCCTCAATTTTACGATCAGGGAGCATTTTCTGCTTCGAATATTCACCCTTGCCCGGTTCCGGATGGTAAAAGAATCAAACACCATACAAGCCCTTATCGATTTCCACACGGATAATAAGCTGCTTTTTCTCGGCATGAACGAAGGGGGCATGCGGGAGCTGGGAAGAATAACGGCGGCATATAATAAAAAAAACCTCGCGGATACGCTTGACAGTTATGAGAAGGAATTGAAAAAGACACTCGTAAAACCTCCCTCATATAAAGCGATGATAAACAGTCTTCAGCATGCCTTCGGCCATGTTTCCAGGGACCTGCTGCCGAAGGAGCGCGGGTTTTTCCTGAACCTTCTTGAGGAATACCGGGACGAGCGGATACCCTTGAGTGTACCGGTTAAACTGATAGCCTCCTATGCCGTGCGTTTCGATAACGGCTACCTTCTCCGCCAGAACCTCCTTTCTCCCTATCCGCCCGGCATCACGGATATAACCGATTCCGGTAAAGGCAGGGATTATTGATATGTCCCTCGTTCCGGCCAGGTATATCCGTCCGATCAACAGCGTCCCTTCCGGTGACGGCTCCTACGTGCTTTACTGGATGCAGGCATCCCAGCGTGCCCTGGGCAATCCCGCGCTCATCTATGCGGCGGAACAGGCGGATGACTTAAACCTCCCCCTGCTTACGGTATTCGGACTCACCGCGGATTATCCGGAAGCGAACCTCCGGCACTATGTGTTCATGCTCCAGGGCCTCAAGGAAACTGCCCGGAGTTTGCGGGAAAACGGGATTGGGTTTCTCATGGCGGGAATGGAACCGCCGGCGGCTGCCCTTGCCTTTGCCGGACAGGCCGCCGTCATCGTCTGCGACTGCGGATACCTCAAGCATCAGCAGGCCTGGAGGAAGACCGTGGCCGTGAAGTCCGGAAAAAAGACCGTGATGGTTGAATCGGATGTCATCTTCTCCGCCTGGGACATTTCCCACAAGGAGGAATGGTCGGCGGCAACCTTGCGGCGGAAGATGCTGCCCTTACGGGATGATAGGCTCGGCCAGTCGGAAACCTGGTGCTCCTTCATTCCCAGGCCTGCCCGTCCCTGTACTCCAGGGGATGTAAGCCGTTTTCTTAAAAAAGCAGGGAAAATCTCCGCCATGGACCTTTTCGATCCGGACCAGGACCCGGAACACACGGTGCGAGATATTACCGGAGGCAAAAAGGCAAAGCTTTCCGCGGGTTTCATGGGGGTTACAGGAACTCCCTTTTTTACCGGCGGCACCTCCTCCGCCCTTACCCTGCTTGAGAATTTTGTGCGTGAAAAACTGGGCCTCTACGCGGATAAACGGAATCACCCGGAGCTCTCCATCCAGTCGGACCTGAGTCCCTATCTTCACTTCGGCCAGATTTCCCCCGCCCTGGCGGCAGCCGGGGCAGTGAAGGCCGCAGAGGGCGCCGGCGGGACTCCCGGTGATACAGCCGCATTATCAAAAGAATCCTTTCTGGAAGAGCTCATAGTACGGCGGGAATTATCGGTCAACTTTGTTTTATATAATCCGTTTTACGACGAATACCCGTGTCTGCCGGACTGGGCAAAAAAAACCCTCGCTCTCCATGCGGAAGACAGGCGCAGTCCTCTTTACACGGCAATCGAACTTGAAAATGCGGAAACCGTGGATCCCTGCTGGAACGCGGCCATGGAAGAGATGAAGCTTACAGGGAAGATGCACAACTACATGCGCATGTACTGGGGCAAAAAAATAATCGAGTGGACTGCCCGGCCTGAAGAAGCCTGGTCCGTGATGATCCGGCTCAACAATAAATATTTCCTGGACGGCAGAGATCCGAATTCATACGCCGGCGTGGCCTGGTGTTTCGGCAAGCACGACAGACCCTGGATCGAGCGTCCCGTTTTCGGTAGCGTGCGGTATATGAACCAGGCAGGATTGAGGCGGAAATTCGACATGGACGGCTATATACGAAAAATCGGGACTTTCAGAACCTCCGGGCACTAACGGGCTCCTGGCCGTCTCAGTTTTCCGGACTTTCTTCGGGAATCCGGGCTGTGAACACCTTTTTTTCCGCGGCGCATATCATCTGCATAACATCCCTGCCGTGCCTGGCCAGGGCCGGCAGACCGGCTCCCGGAGACAGCCACTGCCCTATCATGAAAAAATTCTTTAACCCCGGCACGGTCTTGCTCAGGGACATGAACCTGCTGTTTCTGGTAAGGGGGAAGAGCCCTTCATAACCAGCCCGCCAGTTACCCGTATGGTGCAGCACGTTCCAGACCGTCGAAAAGTCCGTCGCTTCAACAGCGCGTGAAAATCCCGGCTTGAAGAAATTCATGTAGGCGAGCACGTCCCCGGTTATGCGCTCTTTTTCACGGTTGTATTGGTCCCTGTTCCGGTAAAGACTGGTGAAATACTCGGGAGTGATATCGAACAGCACGGATACCGAGGATTTTCCCGCCGGGGCAGTCGAATCATCGAAACAGAAATGCTTTACGGCCAGGTTTTTCACTTCCACATCGCCGAAAGTGACTGCGCTGGCCAGTGTAAATCGTGTAAAATGGGGTTCCTGGGAAAAATTCTTGTTGACGCCGAAGGAAACCTGAATGGCAGGAGTGTAGAGCTTCGATGCATTCAGATTATTAATCATCTTGAGTTCCCGGGCCGCATACTTTCCGTGAATGAGGTCCTGGATCGTGTGCTTGCCGTCAATGGCGCTTATTATGATATCCGCGGGATAATAGTTTTCGTTGTCAAGCTTTACACCGACGGCAGTGTTTTTTTCAACCACGATTTCCTTGACACGCTTCCCGTACCGAAGGTTGCCCCCCAGGCCTGTGTATCTGTCCGCGATCCGTTTCGCAAACAGAAGGGAGCCGCCTTTCATCCAGCCGGCGTTTTTTCCGTGAAACTGGCCGAGGAGAAGAACCATGGACAGGGCTGGAAGGTCCTCCCCGGAAAAGCCGTGTACAAGGCCTTCCCTTATCTGGGCATTTCTGAACCCGGACGCCACATCCTGAACTGTCTTACGCACGTATTTCAAAAATATTATTTTATAGGATTCAAACTCTCTGCTCAGCGCTGACCGGTCACGAATTCCCATGAGCTCAACCGCCTTGTCCGGCACCTGCATGGCGGAAAGACTCTTTATGTCTTCCACCAGTTCCCGTATTTTCTCCGCGTCTTCCGGGGCAAGGGACAGAAGATAGTCCCCCCATTTGTCCGCGTCCGTGTAAACGAGAAAATGGGGATAGGCAGGGGTCCTCACATCCATAAACAGGTCCTGGGTCAGCACGGGTACCCGGTCGAGGGCGCCCAATTCGCGCCACATACTGTTAAAATAACCGTTGCCGTGCCTGGTGCCGGAAACCCAGTGCATGCAGGTATCGAAATAGTAATCCTTCTTGAACAGGCCCGTACAGTCGCCGCCCGGGGAATAGGAAGTTTCGAAGATCTCCGTATCAAATCCGTTCATTTGACCGTAACAGCCGGCTGAAAGCCCGGGGATATTTGCACCGATAATGAGAATTTTTTCTTCCATTTTTGTTTGTTCGCCTCATAATACACCATAATTCTGGATAATGATAGCAAAAAGTTATAGAATCACCCTTATGATTCGAATACGAAGGGTCTATAATACAACATTTCTGCGGGACAGGGACATAGTTGCACAGGTTATGGAATTATTCCGGGTAACCTTTCCCGATGTCCGTGACTATGCGGAATCGATACCGAAACACCTGGATAATCCCGTACGGTACCAGTATAAAACGGTGCTCCTGGCCGCCCTCGGCCCGAAAAACACGGTTTCCGGTTTCGCCCTCATCATTCATTTTCCTCTTGTCAACTATTCACTCCTTGACTTTATAGTTGTGGATCCGGAGATCAAGGCAAGGGGTATCGGAAGCGCCTTGTACGAGGCGGTGCGTGAATACACAGCGGCATCAGGTTCGAAGGGTCTTTTCCTTGAATCCCTGCCCGACGATTCCCGCCTGGTAAAGGATCCAAGGCTGCTTAAGGAAAACCAGAAGCGTCTCAAATTCTATGAACACTACGGTGTTTTCCCGATTACCGGAACAGCTTATGAAACGCCCATCGACGAGCATCCCGTTCCGTACCTGCTTTACGATCCCCTCCCCTCACCGGCGAAAGGAGCTGGAAAACCGCTGTCTGCTGCGGAGCTTCGGAAAGTCGTGCGGACAATACTTACCAAAAAATACGGAAACCTGGTATCGGAAGAATATATCGAGATGGTGGTAAAATCCGTAAAGCAGGATCCGGTACAGCTCAGGCCGGCGCGGTATATGAAGACCGACTCCCAATTAAAGTTGTCCTTTACGGGGAAGCTGGAGAAACCGATTCTTCTGATATGCTCGAACCATCACGGGATTCACCATGTCAAGGAAAGGGGTTATGTGGAAAGGCCGGCACGGGTGGATGCCATCCGGGAAACTCTTTTAAAGGAAAACTGGTTCGCCGAAACCGGGGCCAGGCACTTCCCGGAATCGTGGCTTGCCTCGGTGCATAACCCCGGCTTTATCCGCTACCTTCGTACCGTCTGCATGAATATGCAGCCGAAACGTTCGATTTATCCCTATGTCTTTCCCATCAGGAACCAGGACAAACCGCCGAAAGACCTTTCCGTCTGCGCCGGCTATTACTGCATCGATACCTTTACCCCCCTTAACCGGAATGCCTACGGCGCTGCCAGGGCGGCGGTGGATGTGGCGTTAACCTGCGCGGAAGAACTGCGCGGAGGCCGCCGGGCCGCATACGCCCTCCTCCGTCCGCCGGGACACCACGCGGAAACCAAGGTATTCGGCGGCTTCTGCTACTTCAACAACGCCGCCATAGCCGCCAATTACCTATCCAAGGACGGACCCGTGGCGGTACTGGATATCGATTTCCACCACGGCAACGGTACCCAGGACATATTTTACAGGCGGAGAGATGTGCTAACCCTGTCCATACACGGCAAGCCGGAAACCGCATACCCGTATTTCTCGGGATACGCCGATGAAAAAGGCGAAGGAGAGGGTGCCGGTTTTAACATCAACTACCCCCTGAAGGAAGAGGCGGGGGCCGAGGTATGGCTCAATACGATTAAAACCGCCCTCGGCAGGATTGCGCGTTTCAAGCCTCTCTATCTGGTCGTGTCTCTCGGTTTCGATACCATGCGGGGCGACCCTACCGGATCTTTCGGTCTGGGGGTGGAGGCCATGCAGGAGGCAGGGGCACTGCTCACGAGGGCGGCGCTGCCCCTCCTCATCGTGCAGGAGGGAGGATACAGCCTCAGGAACCTGCGCACGGGAAGCCACGCGTTCTTCCGCGGCATAGCGAAGGAACTGCTGAGGAAATAGGGTGCCTGTCGGCAACATCATCCTCAAAGACAAGCCCTGAGGAATTTCATGCCGCCGGTTATTATCTGTTTATCTGCAGGGTCTCGATATTCTGCTTCAGTACCAGCAGTCTGTAAATGCCCGTAAATATTTCCCGGTTAAGCGCAGCGAAACTCTCGTCGGTAAGCTGATTGTCAGCTGTAACCTGGGCAGTGGCTTCCACCGTACGGCCTAAAACCTGCACAGCAAGACCCAGGGATTTTACGAAGTCCGAGCCCTTTCCCACGTCGGAATTCAGAAACCTTCCCCGCAGGCTGTATCTGCGTTCCATAACCGTCAGCTTCAGGTCAGTGCCGGATAATTCTCCGGACATATCGATAACTTTGAGCTGCTCCGCTTCATCCTGCCTGAAAAGGGACAGAAGGGTAAGGATGAACAGAATATTGCTTTCCACCGCCTCTTCGATGTGCTCGGTGATTTTTATGCGTTCCAATCCGATGAGCTGTCCGTCGTTCTGCATGGCCTGCTGGTATTCTTTCACGATGAGAGCATGCGAATGCTTAAGACGCTTTATCCCTTCCGTGATGCCCGGGGCGAGAACCTCCGGCTTGTAGTAATCTTCAATGTAAAACTGGTTTTCTTCTATAGTAAACTGCACCGGCAACCTGCTCCCCGCTTCATTTTCCAGGATTCAATAATCTTTTCCGCCTTTTTCTCACGCCCGCTCCCATAATTACACTGACAGGTTTGAGATACGGAATATTCTCACAGATTATTTTAATCAGTGCCGCGATGGGCACCGAAACTATGGCTCCGGCAATTCCCCAGAGCCAGCCCCAGAAAAACAGGGATATGAGAATGACTACGGGGCTTAAGTTCAGCCGCTCCCCCTGCAGTTTCGGGTCCAGGAGACTCCCGAGTACCAGCTGTATGGTAAGCATACTGGCTGCGGTGGCAATGGTCCGGCCCAGTGCGGGGTAAAACTGAACTGCCGCCTGAACCACCACCACCACCACTACCGTGATGGAGCCAAGATTAGGGATAAAATTGAGAAAAAATGCCAGGGCTCCCCACATAACAGGAAAATCCACCCCGATAATGGTCAGCGAGAGCCAGGTAAACCCGCCGGTTAAAAAACTTATTAAAAATTTGGTGCCCAGGTACCTGCTTATCTGCCTGGTTATATGCTCCAGCATGATGCGGATTCGCTTGCTTATATGGGCAGGGAAAGCCCTGCTCAGCTTTTTGGAAAATACCGGGGTTTCGAGAAAAAGGAAAACAAGGATAAGGATGATGATAAAGAAAATACCGACAAAACCTAAGAAAGCGCTGGACCCGGTAAGCACCACGCTTTTGAGGGCCCCGCTCCAGTTGATACCTTCCAGGGGATTGTCCCCCAGATTGTACTGCGCAAGATACCGGTTGGTGAAATCGCTTATTATATCCCTCAAAATGTTCAGGTATTTCGGATATTCATCCACGAAGGATTGGGCGCTGTTGAACAGGAAAAGCCCGATAAGAAAAAAGAGGCCGAAAAACATGAGAATCACTAAAATTATAGAGATTATCCGGGGTATTTTTATCCGTGTGAAGAGCTGGATTACGGGGTTGAAAATAAAGGATAACAGAAATGCGACCAGCAGAGGGAGGAACACAGCCTGGCCCAGCTTAAGAATGACTCCGAGTCCAATTACCGTAATAATCCCCAAAAAAATGGCTGTAACGCGGTGCATGTTAACTCCTGTATTCTAAACTATTCCGATCACTTTTTTAAGCTGTCCGGAGCCCCGTTGGGGCTTTTTCCGTTCTTTTTAACCTGACGCCTCCTCCGCGACTGACCGGCGCCCATGAGAATCCCGACCGGTTTCAGGACCGGTATATTCTCGCACACTATCTTGATGCCTACCGCTATGGGCACCGATATAAGCGCTCCGACAACACCCCACAGCCAGCCCCAGAACAACAGGGAGGCAAGGATTACAACGGGGCTTACATTCAGCCGGTCCCCGGCCAGTTTCGGCTCAAGGAAACTTCCCAGAAAGGCGAAAACCACGGTAAGGGTTATGACCACGAAAAAAAAGATGCCGAGAGACGGATAAAACTGCACCAGGGTCTGCAGTCCGATGAGCACAATCACGATGATATGACCGATATTGGGTACAAAATTGAGAAAAAAGGCCAGGGCTCCCCAGACCACGGGAAAATCGAGGCCGAGCGCTATCAGCAGGACCCACACAATGATGCCGGTGATAAGGCTCACGAGAAACTTGACGCTTAAATACCTGCTTATCTGCCTGGTTATGTGTTCGAACATCACCCTGATCCGCTTGCTTGTATGGGAGGGGAAGGCCCTCCCAAGCTTCGCCGCGATTCCGGAGGCCTCCAGGAAGAGGAAAATCAGTATTATGGCGATGATAAGGATGATGCCGAAAATGGCGAAAAGCGCCTTGGAACCGCTCACCAGGGAATCGGTAACAAATTCGGTAATATCCAGCGCCGCCAGAGGATCTGCGGGAAGGTTCAGCATGGACAGGTATTTTCCGGAAAAATCCTGGACTATCTCCTTCAATTTGGACAGATAAACGGGGTATTCATGGATGAAGGACTGAGCGCTGGTAACGATGAACAGGCCCAGTAAAACAAAAAACACCAGAAGAAGAAGCATGACCAGGATTATGGCAGCAAACCTGGGAATTCCTTTTTTCAGGAGGAATTTAACGACCGGCGTAAAAATAAAGGACAATAAAAAGGATACTGCGAGGGGAAGAATGACCGCCTGGCTCAGTTTCAGGACTATCGCCAGGGCTATGGCCGTTATAATACCCAGAAGTACCACGATGATCTTTGATGGGTTCATGATTCTGCATAGTATCACATCTTTGAAAGCACTTGTAGATGGGACCCTCATAAGGTATACTTCCTTTTCGTATATAATGTAACCAAGGAGTTTTATCATGCGAGATGATATCAAGAGCCTGCTGCCCCACAGGGAACCGTTCCTGTTTGTGGATAAACTTACCGTCATTAATGAAGAGGAAATAACAGGAACAAGAAAATTCACTGACGCCGATTTCTTTTTCAAAGGCCATTTTCCCCAGTACCCGGTTGTGCCCGGCGTCATTCTTGTGGAGACCATGGCTCAATGCGGAGGAGCGGGCATCAGGGCCCTGGGCAAACTGGACGACAGCAGCCTGTTTTTTCTCGCCTCGGTGGACAGCGTCAAATTCCGCCGCCAGGTCCGGCCCGGAGACGAGGTTCGCATGGAAATTAAAAACTTAAGGATATCGAAAAAAATGATAAAGCAGGCAGGCAAGGCCTATGTGGGTGAGGAACTCGCCGCCGAAGCCGAATGGCTCTGCCTTGTGGGAGAAGCCCCCGTCTGAAATTCCTAAAAAAACAGTTTCGTTGACAGTTGCAAATTTCCGTGTTAATGTGATTTATCACGTACAGGGGGGTAAGCATGGTTGCCGAAAAGGAAACGATTCCGAAACGAATCAGGGAAGTCAGCAGGAATTACCGGGATTTAACGGCTATTCTATCGAAAGACAAAAATAGCGTCTTTCAAATCATTACCTATGGAGAATTTTATACCCTCATCAAGGCCATGGGCCTCGGCCTGAGCGCTGCCGGTGTTGCCAGGGGAGACCATGTGGGCATTATCTCCGACAACAGGAAAGAATGGATAATAACCGATATCGCCCTTCTCGGGCTGGGCGCCGTGGATGTACCCCGGGGCAGTGATTCCACGGACCTGGAAATAAGCTACATTCTGCGTCACGCGGACTGCAAGCTGAGCTTTGCCGAAAACAAAACCCAGACCGAAAAGATTCTTTCCAGGATCAAGGAAATTCCCCTTCTTAAAACAATCATTATTTTCGAAAAAGACTACGACGACGCTTTTGTCAAGGCCCACCCGGAAGTCAGGATACTTGATTTCGAAAGCGTTCTCGCATCCGGTAAAAAAGAACTCGCGGCGAAACCCGATTTTTTCGACGGAGAGGTTGATAAGGGCACCTGTGACGACCTTGCGACGCTCATCTACACCTCAGGTACGACGGGCGAACCCAAAGGCGTCATGCTTTCCCACCGAAATTTCATTTTCCAGCTCGAGCGGGTGTACGAGCATATCAATGTTCAGCCTGAACATATATTCATAAGCGTGCTGCCTGTCTGGCATTCGTTTGAAAGGGCCGTTGAGTACGTAATTCTTAACAGGGCGGCAGCCATAGCGTATTCGAAACCTATCGGTAAAATAATGCTGGAAGACATGGAAAAAGTTAAACCCCAGTGGATGGCTTCCGTGCCCAGAATCTGGGAAGGCATACGCGCGGCTGTGTACAAAAATGCCAGCAAGGAAAGCGGCGTCAAAAAGGCCCTCTTCCACTTTTTCGTCAACACGGGCCAGTCCTTCGCCGTGCTTACCAATATGCTGCGGGGTCTGGTGCCGACCTTCCGCCGCCGGGTGCGGTTCCTGGACATTCTCATAAGCTTCATACCATGGCTCCTCCTGGCTCCTCTGAAAGGCCTCGGCAATCTCCTCGTTTTCAAGAAGCTTAAAACCAGACTCGGCGGCAGGTTCATTGCGGGTATCTCCGGCGGGGGCGCGCTTCCCGCTTACGTGGACAGGTTTTTCCAGGCGGCGGGCATTCTCCTTCTCGAGGGCTACGGATTAACCGAAACCGCGCCCATCCTTTCCGTCAGGCTGCAGAAACACCCGGTAGCAACCACCGTGGGGCCCATCATGCGTGATGTGGAATTCAAGATCCTGGACAAGGACGGCAATTCCATGCCTCCGGGCCGAAAGGGCGTGCTCTTTGTGAAAAGCGAGCAGATCATGAAGGGTTACTACAAGAGACAGGACAAAACCGAAGAAGTGCTCAAGGACGGCTGGCTCAATACGGGCGACATCGTGGTGTCGACCCACAAGCGGGAGTTAAAAATCCTGGGAAGGGAAAAGGAAACAATCGTACTCATGGGCGGGGAAAACATCGAACCCGTACCCATCGAGGATAAGATGCAGCAGTCCGAATATATAGATCAGGTGATGATAGTCGGCCAGGATCAGAAATTCCTAGCAGCACTTATCGTTCCCAACATGGAAAAACTGGAAGAAGCGGCGCGGGAGAGGAACCTGCCCTACATCGACATGGAAGAACTTATAGCAAGCATGGACATAACCGAGCTCATCAACGCGGAAATTCAAAACCTGATAAATTCCAAAAACGGGTTCAAGATTTTCGAACGTATCTACAAATTCAAACTGCTGTCGAAACCTTTTGAAGTGGGAAAGGAAATGACGGCCTCGCTGAAAATAAAACGGAACATCGTGAACGACATTTACAAAAAGGACATACAGAAGCTGTTCATTTGAAACTGTTTTCACCCGGCCTGGAGGCATCCTTCGTTTCCAGGCCGAACCGTTTTCTCGTGGTGGCAAAGTACAAAGGACGGCTTGTGCGCGCCCACTGTCCCAATCCCGGCAGGGTGCAGGAAATCCTCCTGCCCGGGGCGCCCCTGCTGCTTTCGAGGGCGGAAGCTCCTCTCTCCGGCGGACCTTCAAGAAAAACCGAATACACGCTGGAAGCCGCGCGGTACAAAGGTAAAATAATACCCCTCTATTCCGGAAAGGCGAATCTCATCACGCGGAACCTTGTAATTCCGTCGCTTTTTCCACGGGCGGAGAAGGTGATAGCGGAGGCCTCCGCCGGCCGCTCGAGGTTTGACTTCTACATCGAAAACGAGGGAAGCCGGTTCTACCTCGAAGTGAAGGCCTGCACCCTCTGCGAGTACGGAATAGCGAGTTTTCCGGACGCCCCCACCGAGAGGGGGACGCGGCACCTGCTTCATCTTGCGGAAATAGCGAACCAGGGCGCCGGCGCCATCGGGGCGCATGTCCTGTTCGTGCTGATGCATCCGGACGCCGGCATCTTCGTACCCGCCATCCATACGGACCCGCTCTTCAGCAGGACCCTTCTGCACGTCCGGGACCTGGTAAAGGTCCATGCGGTCTCGGTGCGCGCCGACGAATCCGGAGAGGTGAGCCTGGAAAATTCTGCGGTCCCGGTCTGTTACGGACCTGTGGACTGGGCCATACGGAACGCGGGAATCTATTTTCTCGTCTGCAGGCTCGATTCAGACAGGCGGATTACCGTGGGAAGCCTGGGCCCCCTCGAGTTCAGGGCAGGTTTTTACATCTATGCAGGTTCCGGCAAGGGGATACTTCGGAGCCGCATATCCCGGCACCTGTCAAAGAAAAAAAAAGCGCATTGGCATATCGATTATCTTACCCTGGCGGCGGACGGGGTAAAGGCTTTCCCTGTCTATACGGCACGGCCGGAGGAGTGCGGCAAACTTGAATGCGGGGCGGCGGAAAATCTAAAAGATATCACCGATTTTCCGGTTCCCGGATTCGGGGCAGGAGGCTGCGGCTGCGGTTCTCATCTCTTCTACATGAAGGAGGATCCCCTGCGGAGCGCCGCTTTTACGGGTCTTGTTTTCTATTGCCGTTACGGCACCATGCGGGAATCGCTTGCCGGCAATTGAGGGGCAGCAGGAACGGTCTCTATCCTAAAGCTTAAGGTACATGATGACAATCGCTATGATAATTCCAAGGAGTATAACCCCGGCCACCGGATAAAACCAGTCGGGCAAAGCCTTTTTCCTTTTCGTTTCCGGAATATGGGAAGGCTGCGGTGTGAGCGATTCAGCGGGCTTGACCGTTCTTCGTGCGAAGCTGTCGCTTAAATAGCCGCAGATGGGGCAGCCTGCGGCGAACATGTCCGTATTGCCGGTAAAGCCGCACTTCGGGCATTTGACCGCCTGGAAAGAACTGCCGCAATGGGGGCAGGTCAGAGCCTCCTTCGGCACGGACCGGTTGCAGTTTTCACAGAAAAATTGTTTTTTCATTCTGCGTCCTTCATCCTAGAGCTTTCTTACACTCAGGATTGTGAGATCGTCATACTGCTCATCCTGCTTCAGATGTGAATAGACCGCAGCTGCAGAAGTGGTTGAGGCCTCTACCGGGTGAGCAAAATACGAGGAATATTGTGTAAAATGTTTCTTTATAAATCCGTCCACCTTGAAGTCAATATTCACTCTGTCGTTTGTTCCTGCGGAAGGATCTTTTACGAGCCGAAAAACGTTTTGTACTGCCACCAGACCTAAGACCGCCTCCTCCACCGTTCCCTGGCAGGAGGAAAAATCGAAAATAAATTCCTCATCGGGTATGGGATTGTGATATTTCGTGAACCTGAATGTGGATCGGTTTAATACGGCATTCAGCACCTCCTGCACCCTCTCCGCTTCAAGCCGCTCGACACCTTCCGTATCTCCCCATCTGTGATTTCCATGCATCTCTCCCTCCTTGAAACCAGGCTCCTGGCAGATTATGGGCTTAAAACTGGAATCGCGGAACATACGCGTTGTTTCTTCAATACCGTCAGTATAGAGGAACATGCAGTCCCCGGCTTTCATTTTATAAGTTACTTGCTTGTATCCTCCTTTCATCTCCAGCATAATGTTGGGCAATGCACCCGCAGCTGGAGCTTCGGCCATGGTTATCTGGGTCATGGCATTTTTTTCAGCATCGTAGAGATTGACAATATTATCCCCGGCATGGCACATATAGGCAACGCCTGTTTTAATGTTAAGCACAATCGCTATTAGCGCCGCGAACTTACCTTTAAATCCTCTTTCTTCGAGAAGGTCGTTTATAATGTATAAAAGTTTATCCAGGTGGATTCCCTGGGTTTTCAGGTCCCAGTTCTTGTAATAATTGATGACCAGGGTAGCCACCTGCACCATGATGAGGGCCGCCGGAACTCCCTTACCGGATATATCGCATTTGACTATGACATAGTGCTCCGGATCCACCTGGACGTAATCGAAATAGTCGCCGGACACGCCCTTGGCGCCCTCGTAATACCCGAAGAACTCGACAAACTCGTTACTTTCCTTCCCTGTTGACATCTTGTTTCCCTGGGCATCGGTTTCAAGGGGAATGTACCTCTTCTGGATTTCCTTGCCGACACTCAGCATCTTGGCTGCAGCTGCCGCCTTTACCAGTCCCTGGGTCATCTGATTGACCGTATCCGCCAGACTATGAATTTCATCCCTGGCTCGAACAAGTATCACATGATCACTAAGCTCTTCCTTGTCCTCCGTATCCCGTATCTTCTCCACACCTTTTAAGAGTTTGTTGATGGGGATAATCATGATAGCGGAAAACAGAAGGGCGCCGCCCACACCCATGGCGATGGCGATAAGTGTTATGATGCCTATCCTGATGAGCAGGTTGATGCGCGAATTCGCTATTTCGGTAATAATCCTTTCCGTGGATACGCCGAGCCGCACCAAGCCGCGGAAATAGGCGTCTTCCCCCCGCCTGCTGTACACGATGGGTTTGTAAAAAACGTATCCCGTGCTCGCGGGGTTAAGCATTTCCGCGTTGAATTCGGGCACGCTGCCCACCTTGTTGCCGATACGGAGCAGGGTGGAGTTTACCCTTGTCTGCAGAACGGCAATTTCCTGCTGGTACTGTGCAAGGCGTTCGGCAGCGCCCGCCTCCTCGCT
>SPDA01000100.1 GCA_004525155.1 Spirochaetales bacterium | reverse complement strand
TGATTATCAACTTTAATTATCATGAATTAAGCATAATACCGCCGTTGAAATTGGTCAAGGGATACGGAATTTACATACCTGATGCCGGACAAGTATTTCAAAAGCATTTAATAATAAGCAGTGTATGTGTTAAAGTGGATATGCTTTTTTAAGTGTTCATGAGCTCCGGCGGCAATCGATCCTGGTATTGGGATGCTCCGGAAGCAGGGCAGTTATGATTCCTGGTATTACATTGTACAGTATCTTGAACAGGGAGAAACAGGTGAAAAATACGCAAAGTGCTGAGATGATCAGTTTTTCACGGCCGTCGGGCGCCGGCTGCCCGGTAATCCTATGACCATACCGCGCATCAGCCTTGCCGCGACCCACTCGGGTTCGGGCAAAACTACCATAACCGCCGGTATAATTTCAGCACTTACAAACAGGGGACTTACGGTTCAGGCCTTCAAGACGGGACCTGATTACATCGATACCGGTTTTCATACCCTCGCTTCCGGCAGACCAGCCCGGAACCTGGATACGGTACTGACGGACAAGGACGCGGTACTGGAGCTTTTTACCCGTTCTGCCGGAGACGCGGATATTGCCGTAATCGAAGGAGTCATGGGACTTTACGATGGACTATCCGGAAGTGACGAAAAGGGCAGTACGGCGCATACGGCAAAACTGCTCGGCAGTCCCGTCGTCCTCTGCCTGGACGCAGGAGCCATGGCTCGAAGCGCCGCTGCAGTCGCCCTCGGTTTTCTCAAATTCGATCCCGAATTAAACCTCGCCGGGTTCATACTCAACAAAATTGCCGGAGAACATCATCTCGGCCTGGTTAAAGGCCCGATTGAAGCGGCCACAGGTCTTCCCGTTCTGGGTTATTTCCCCGGTGACAAGGAACTGGCCATGCCGGAACGCCATCTCGGGCTCACCCCCGCCTGGGAAAAGGGAGGGCTGCCGGAATCCCTTGTAAAAGCCGCAAAGTATGCGGAAACCCATATCGATCTCGACCGGCTTCTTGCAATAGCGCAGGCCGCTCCTGAACTGCCGGCTGTTACACCACGGATTTTCACGGGCCGCGTCTTCCCCGAGGGTCAGGATAAGGTCCGTATCGCTTATGCGTATGATGACGCCTTTCATTTTTACTACGAGGACAATCTGGACATACTGAAAGATCTCGGGGCCGAACTGGTGCCCTTCAGTCCCGTGCACGACGCCCGTCTCCCGGAGCATATCGGCGGCCTGTATTTCGGCGGCGGCTACCCCGAGCTTCTCGCGCCGCAGCTCGAAGCAAACAAACCGATGAGGAGCGCGGTCCGCGAGGCGGCGCGTAAAGGTCTCCCCGTGTACGCCGAATGCGGCGGACTCATGTATCTCATGGAAAAACTGAAGACCTTCGGAGGCGAATCATACAGCATGGCCGGCGTGTTCAAAGGAAGCGTGCGGATGACGGACAGGCTGGCGGCCCTGGGGTACTACAAAGCCCGGGCTGTAGCGGACTCCGTAATCGCGGAAAAAGGCTGGGAAATATGGGGGCACGTGTTCCACTGGTCTCTGCTGGAAAATCTGCCCGATATGTACAGCCCCTCGTTACGTCTTTCAGCCCCGGAAAGGCAGGATGTAAGCGACGGGCTGGCTGCAGGCAGCGTCATGGCGGGGTATTTTCATATTCATTTCGCCGCGGACTTGCGCTGGCCGGCCCGGTTCGTGCGGAAATGCTCGGAAAGATTCAAGTCCGCCGCCGGTTCAGCAGGATAGCTGTACACCGTTTTCCGTTCCGGGGTATAATCCGGGCTATGGCACATAAATTCGATCCGAAACATGCCGATAAACTCGAGGCGGAAGATTTCAGAAAGCAGATGAACCCTGGCGCTATCCTGTCATCACTGGGGCTCAAACCGGGGGACGTCTTTATCGATGTAGGCTGCGGTACCGGTTTCTACCTCCGGGCTGCCGCGGAAATTCTAAAAGATTCAGGCAGCGTATACGGAATCGACAGCTCCCGCAAAATGCTCAAGTTTTTGAAAAACCACACGGAGCGCGGGCTCCTTACTGCTTTCAACCTCGTAAAGTCCCGGGAGTATGCAGTTCCTCTGCCCGACGGGATTGGAACCTTCGCGCTGCTGTCCACGGTCCTCCACGAGGTGGACGAAAAGGTCCGGCTTCTGGGGGAAATAAAAAGGCTTCTAAAGCCAGGCGGCAAACTCGCGGTAATCGAATTCGAAAAAACCGAAACGCCTCATGGACCGCCGCTTCACCACCGCTTAAGCAGGGAGGACACAGCCGTCTGGATAAACCAGTCCGGGTATTCCTCAGTTGCATTTTCCGCTGTAAATGAAGAGCTGTACGCCTGCACCGCACAGTCTACATGAAAGTCCGCATGGCGTGAATATTTTCAAAAGGCGTGTCTCTCGGTATTTCGCAGCCAGCACCTATAATATATTTTTGTCCCGCGGCGTCCCGGCAGGCCTTCGTTTCACGGCGGATGTCTTCCGGTTTCCCGTTTCGTAATACCCGCACAGGATCGATATTGCCGAGCAGCGCCTGATTCGGCCCCATGTCGGCCCTGGCCTTTTTCAAGGGGCAGAGGGAATCCAGATCGATTATGTCACTGCCGAGAGTACCCATACCTCGGCAGAGATCCGTCGTGTTGCCGCAGATGTGGAGGCGAACCAATCCGCCGGCACCGTGGATGGCATCCACCAGACGCTGTTCGTATTTCAGCACCAGGTCTTCGTAGAGGGCCGGCCCGACGAGACTCGCCGCCGCGTCTCCGACGCCGATAATATCTGCACCGGCTTTAACCTGCGCCAGGGCAAACGCGATTGCCGTATCCGTTACCATTCCGAACAGGTCGTTAATGAATTCCGGATCATCGATGAGGTCCAGCATGAGGTGGTTGATGCCCCGCAAATCAGCAGATTCCGCAGCCGGGCCTTCGACCCATCCTTCCACCAGCCTGTCCCCGCCCGCTTTCTCCCTCAGCAGTTCAACGGCACGGATCCGGTTGAGCATCCTTTTACCCGCATAGGGGTCCGGCGCCTTGAGGCTGAGCAGGCCGGCTTTATCTGAGACAAGTGCGGCGCGCTCGTCCACAGCGGGGGGCTGATTGTCATAGTAACAGATAACGGCGCCCCAGTCGTGGGCCTCAACCGCCGGATCGGAGATGACGGACACATGGTCGATGTCGAATTTTTCCGCAACCGCGATCTGGCCCTCCGCAAGTACCCGGTAATCGGTGGCATAGATTCCGTATTTCGCACCGATGGCATCGCCGGCCAGCATCATCGTCACCGGCATGAAGGGATGCCTGTCGGTTTGTTCATTACCCAGCAAGGCTTTTATCCTTTCCCGGCCTGTCATATGAATTCTCCTTTCTTTTCAGATACTGGTTCACCGTGTATAAACACTGAGTTTTTTCCAATACTCGCAGCGGAAGTCACACAATCAAAATACGGGCGCCCCGGCGGCATTGCGGAAGGCCCCTGCCTACTTGCCGCTTACCTCGGTGACGACAATGCCGTAAGGATAAGGGTAACTCTGGTTCTTGAAATTGTATACCTGCCCTTTAATGGTTATGCCGTCCTTGTAGGTTTTTTCCTTTTTGGCGTAGAGCTTCTCCCAATCCTTGTGTGCCGGAGAACCCTTCAGCAGGTAGCCGTAAATTATATCCCTTGTTGAAGGTCCCGAAGAACCCGGAATAAGAAGCTGCACGCACTGATAATCGGAGCGCGGCGCCACGGATTCGATTTCGTAGGTGGTTTTGTTATCCCCCATGCCCGCTTTGAATTCGACGGCGTCGCCGTCGGTGTATTTTGCCGCGCCTTTTTTAAGACTGGCAAATTCCACCTGTCTGTAGCTGAGATTGGCGGCCGGCCCCTCGGAGGAATAAACCGCAAAAGGACCTTTGACCTGAACACCGACCCCGGGTATGGAGGAGACGAGATTCGGTACAATCTTATCCATCGGATAGGGCGGCGCAAGTATCGGTCTCGGTGTTCCGGACTGCCCCTGGAGAGGGAGCCCCATGGCCTGCCGCCACTGGTTCATGGCGTCCATGTTGAGTTTGCCTGGCGTGGATTCCACGTAATTGGCGAAGAGCAGGGCGTAATCCTTGTCCGGCTTAAGGCCCGGGTCCGCTTCCTGGTTGCCGCCGGATTCGAGAAGCATATAGTCTTCGCAGTAATCCTCGTCGTTGAGATCGTCGAGCTCGCCCGGCTTCCAGACAATGAGGTTCGCCTTGTTGTAATCCATGTACTTGTAGTATCCGCCCGGCGTCGAGAAGAACACGTTGTTGCGCATAATGGTGTCCTCGTTGCCGAACGTGTTGCTCACCGCGTAGCCTGCTTCGCCGCCTTCGGTCTGAAGGAACGCCAGTACGTTGCTGTCTATGATGGTCTGGCCCTGGCGGCCCACGAAGATGCCCATGCCGCCGCCCTTGGAAGGATAAAACCAGACGAAGGCGATTGTGTTGTTCCTGATGGTGATGACACTTTCCGGCTGGGCCGAGCGTGTTTCGATTGCCGAATAAAAAGTGTTCAGGATGAAATTGTTGGATACCTCGTTTTCCCCGCCCTGCCAGGACCAGTATATGCCCTCGCCGATTGGACTTAAAATGATGCAGTTCCGTATTTTGAAATTTTTACTGCTGCCCTGTACCGCCTTTCCCGGATAGCTCGGGGCCCTGAGCACAACTTTCTGTCCGCCGGCATCGTAGGTATTCCGCGCCGTGCAGTTCAGGACAAAACCGTCAACGGTGAGGCCGCCGTGGTCCGCGCCCTCCTCCCCGGCTATTATGCCTTCAGGAAGGCCGGTCCAGTCGCCGCGGAAATCCCTGGACCTTTCAAGAATCGTGAAATTTTTAAACGGGTCCCTGGAGGAGAAATCCGCCGAATAACCGCCGGCGAGAGTCAGGTTCGGAATACCGATCTTGAAATGCCCGGCTCCGCCCTTGCCGTAATAGGTTCCGGCAGCCACGTGGATAACATCACCCCGTTCCGCACGCTCCACAGCCTTCCATAACTCACCGTAAGGGTTGTCGATTGTTCCCTTGCCGGAAGACCCGGCTTTGACATACACATCCGCGGCGCACAGGAGACCGGCCGCAGCGAGAGAGAAAACAGCAAGGAATACCGCCTTCATTTTCATTTTTCACCTCCATACCAAGCAATACAGTCACGATAATGACAATCGCTGATTTCCGCCAGGCACAGTGTCGTACTATTGCAGGCGCGTGTCAAGAAATCATCCCGCGGGCAATGAATTTCTGACAGCGGGATTCGCAGCTGCGAGTTCTTCCAGTTTTGCATCGATCCTGTCCGCATCGATGGGATACGTTCCGTACTCTTTCGCGGTATTGAAAAAGGCGAGGATGTTCTCCGGCGGCATGTTACCCTGAATGTTGTGTCCCGAGGAAAAGACGTAACCGCCCCCCGGCGCCAGGTGCCGTATACGGTAAAGGGCGTCCGCCACAACTTCTTCCCTGCTTTTGTGAAACACCCCCTGATTATTCGTGTTACCGTGAAACATCATCCTGTTCCCGAAAACTTTCTTGAGCCGGGCGGCATTTTCGTTGCCTACCGCATTAGCCTGTACGGGGTGCATGATGTCCACGCCCATTTCTATGAAATCTTCCATAATGACACTGGTCACACCGCAGGAGTGGTAACAGATTTTTGCCGGCGTTTTGCTCTTTAAAAACGAAATGAGTTCCTTGAACCGGGGAACAATGGATTCCTTCATTATTCTCGGAGGCAGGAACGGCGCGGTCTGCAGGCCCCAGTCGTCGCCCACCCACTGAATCTCAAGATATTTTCCCGCACGCGAAAGGAACTCATCGGCAAAGGCGGTATAGTATTCCTGGATTTTGTCCAGCAGATACTCAGTACTATCGGGGTCAACCATGACGTCTTCCGTAAACTGCTGCATCCCCCGCAGTATCCAGGCAGTGTAATACAGGTTCGGCAGAAGGCCGCCGACGAGGGCGTAGTCCGTAGTTTCGAAAAGACGTCTCGTATCCTCCTCGAGCCCGTCGAATCTTCCTCCGTCCCTCGGATTCGGGAATTTATATCGCTTTATGTCTTCCAAAGTGGCATTTTGAAGCACAGGTTTGACGAATTCGGTGTATGGTCCGCAGCGTTCGTAGTAGGAGCCGAACTCATCCACCCAGGATCCGTCCGGTCTTTCGTTATATTTCCAGAACGAAGGCGCCCGGGGACCGATGTACCAGGTATCCACCCCGAAAAAACCCCGTATATCCTGCCGGACCAGGGCGAGCCGCTGGGTGGGATCGTATATGGTCAGTTTATCCTCGGCCTGCAGGTAAGACAGAAGATTCTTATAGGCAGTCTCGTGCATGCCGGATACCCCGCCGTTGTTGTCTATCGGTACCCTGTCAGGCTCCTGCCGGTTCAGTGCGGTTTTCACCCTTTCCCGTCTGGTCATATCATCCTCCGTCCCCGAATTTAGACCTAGAATTTGTATCACAGGGGGCTGCACCTGTCAATTTATGCCGGAAGCCTGGTCAGGTTACCTAGCTGCATTACGATGAATAGTAAATAAAATTAGTAATATAACTAAGTTTTATAAACCACTTGACTGTTCATGGAAGAGGTTATAAAATTATTGTACCTATCACAAAAGAATTCTTGAGATTATTTA
>SPDA01000218.1 GCA_004525155.1 Spirochaetales bacterium | reverse complement strand
TTTCACCACCTTTTCGATCTGGTACTTTATTGTACGTTTTACTTCAGTCAGTTCATCATGTATGGATTCATAAATCCTGTCTAATTCCATATCAGGTTTCAGGACACTTCCTCTATGGTGATGGTATTGGTCGGACACACATAAGCGCAGGATCCGCAGCCTATGCAGGTTGTCGCGTATTTTTCAAAAGGCGTTTTTATTTTGCGTATAATGCCCCGTTTCGAAAAACCGAGCGCATGCCGTTCGGTTATTTCAGCGCATACCCTAACGCACAATCCGCAGAGAACGCATTTTGTCTCAAAGGCAGGTTTAGCCTCTTTTAACAGATAGGTCCCCACCAGATCCAGGGATTCCGCGTTCTCCGTATCCACCCCGAGATCCTTCGCAAGGTTTTTTATCTCTTCCGATTCCGGACAGCGGGAAAGCAGCAGTTCAATTACGAATTTTCTGCCGCGCTTAACACGGTCGGAATTTGTAGAAATAATCATATTCGGGCTGATCGGTGTGGAGCAGGAAGGGATAAGGGTCGGCTTTCCTTTTTCCTCCACGAGGCAGATCCGGCAGGCGCCGTAAGGCTTAATCATGTCGTTATGGCAGAGCGTGGGTATCGGAATGTCCCTGCTTTTAGCGGCTTCGTAAATGGTCATGCCATCTTCGAATTCATATTCCTTTTCGTCGATTGTCAGATTAATCATTATTCTTTCCTCACTGCGTCGAATTTGCATACAGTGAAACACATTCCGCACTTGATACAGGCGTTCTTGTCTATAGTATGAACTTTTTTCACTTCCCCGGCAATACAGGCCACAGGACAGTTTTTTGCGCACAAGGTGCATCCCGTACATTTGTCTTCAAGAATGCGGTACGTAATCAACGCCTTGCATTCGCAGGCCGGACACTTTTTATCGTTTATATGCGCTTCATATTCTTCCCGGAAATATTTTATGGTGGTGAGTATCGGGTTCGGAGCGGTGTTTCCCAGGGCGCACAGGGCTGTTTCCTTTACCATCATCGCCATTTCCTCAAGCAGTTCAATGTCGCCTTTTTTACCTTTGCCTTCGGTAAGGTTCGTCAGGATGTTGAGCATGTGCCTCGTACCTTCCCGGCAGGGCGGACACTTTCCGCAGGATTCACCCTGGGTAAAGTTAAGAAAATACCGGGCAACCTCCACCATGCAGTTGTCTTCGTCCAGAACAATCATACCGCCGGATCCAACAATGGCCCCGACTTTTTTAAGGGATTCATAATCGATGGGAAGGCTCAGCAGGCTCTCGGGAATACAGCCGCCGGAGGGGCCGCCCATCTGGACTGCCTTGAACTTCTTTCCGCCTTGTATGCCGCCGCCTATATCGAAAACCATCTCCTTTAAGGATATTCCCATGGGGACTTCGACCAGACCGGTGTTGTTCACCTTTCCCACGAGGGAAAAAACCTTGGTGCCTTTACTCGTTTCCGTACCAATGGACGAGAACCACGAGGCCTTCCGGTTGATGATATGCCGGATGTTCGCCCAGGTTTCCACATTGTTGATGTTTGTGGGTTTGCCGTTGTATCCGGAAGAAGCCGGGTAGGGCGGCCGGACCCGGGGATCAGGAAGCCGTCCCTCAAGAGAACCGATGAGGGAAGTTTCCTCTCCGCAAACAAAGGCCCCGGCCCCGCGGTTGACGCCTATATCGAAACAGAAATCTGTCCCGAGAATATTGTCGCCGAGCAGCCCGTACTCCTTTGCCGTTTTAATGGCGAGCTTGATACGCTGGGTCGCCAGAGGATATTCATCCCTTATATACACAAAACCGTGCGTTGCGCCGATGGCATAGGCACCGATGGCCATACCTTCAATTACGGCGTGGGGATCGGACTCGACTACGGACCTGTCCATGAATGCGCCAGGGTCCCCCTCATCCGCATTGCAGATAACGTATTTTTCATCACCCTTGGCCCTTCGCGCATACTCCCATTTAAGGCCTGTGGGAAAGCCGGCGCCCCCCCTGCCCCTTAAACCGGACTGCTTGATTTCATCTATAATCGTATCCGGTTCCATCATGGTTAAAGCGTTTACAAGCGCCTTGTACCCTTCCCGGGCGATGTATTCATCTATGTTTTCCGGGTCGATAATTCCGCGGTTGGCAAGAACGATGAGCTGCTGGTTCTTGAAAAAACCTATCTCATTGATAAGCGGTATAGGGGCGGCATCCTTCGCCGGCCTGTACATGAACTTCTCGACAGGCCGGCCTTTGAGGAAGTGTTCCTCCACCAGGTGCGGCACATCTTTAACCGTCAGCAGCTGATAAAATATTCCGTCGGGCTGAACAAGAACTATGGGTCCCTGGGCACAGAAACCCTGGCAACCTGTCGGTACAACCTGGATTTCATTCCCCAGTTTCTGCTTTTCAAGTTCAGCTTCGAGGGCCTTCTTTAAATCGAAGGATTTGTTGGAAACACATCCTGTGCCCGCGCACAGCATCAGGTTCATTCTATAGTTGGCCATCTATCCTATCCTCTCACTACCTTTTCCTAGGGCAAACTCCGGTACGGCCTTGCCCCCCATAACATGTTCCTGAAATATTTTCGCGACCTTTTCGTCTGTCAATTTGACGTATTTGACCGGGGCCTCGCCTGCAAGCTCCACGGTGGCCATGGGTTCATGGCTGCAGAGGCCGGCGCACCCGGAAGTGGTAAAAATCACATCTTTGATATTCCCGTCTTCAATCTGCTTCATAAACGCCTTCATGATTTCCCTGGCGCCGGATGCTATACCGCAGGTCCCCATGTGGACAGTTATTTTCGCCCTGCCTTTCCCGTCCCGCAGGGTGGTAGATGCCTTCATTCGCTCTGAGATCTTCTCGAGATCTTCCGGTTTTAATTTCATTGCTGCCTCCCATTCCTGGATGGTTCTTTTTTTTCCCGGTCCAGGAAAAATGTCACTTCCGGATGAAAAATCCGCAGCAACGCCACGGTTTCTTCTATATCTCCCAGGGGTTTAAGGTCGGGATGATCCGTGCGGAACTCGGCACGCACCACCGTCCCCTTCCCCGGGATCGATTCTACTGTCAATTCGCCGCCGGTCTCCTCGGCGGACTGCCGGAATAGCGGAAGCCCCAGCCCCACGCGTTTTCCTTCTTTGGAAGTATAAAAGGGGTCCAGCGCCAGGACCTGGGTCTCGGCATTCATTCCCCTTCCATTATCCTTTAAAACTATGGTAAGCCTGCGGTTCGGCACGTCTTCTTCAACAAGAATGTCTATCCTGGAGGCTCCCGCCCTTATCGAGTTCTCCGCCAGGTCCATTACGTGCAGCGATAGGTCTTCCATACATTCTAGCAGCAGGCTGTAAACCTTCTGCCCTTCTCACCCCCAAGAGCGAGCTTGAGTTCGGCTGCCGTCGGCGCACCGACATAGGCCTCAATCCATGCCCTGCCTATCTCCTGAAGATAGTGGGCGTCTGAAAAAGTGACCGCCGGCAATTCCTTCACCCAGGATTCGTTACCGTCAGTCCTGAAAAACGGGGATAATTCCACCGCATCCAGCGCCACATCCGGGGGAATGAATCCCAGCTGGCTTATGATGCTGAATGCCGTTTTGTCCGCATGGGCCGCGATTACAAGCCCGCCGCGCAGATGCGCCTCCCGTTCCACTTCACGAATCCCTATTGTGACGGCGCCGATTAGGAGCCGCGGGTTCAGATCCAGAACACCACCCTCAAAGTCAACAACCCACTGGTTTCCGAAATACTCCGGCCTGTTTGATCCGTGAAGATTCGCATATATCAGCTCCTGAAAATCCAGAAGTCCTTTATCATCATCGAAAAAGACCAGTACATGGATCTCTTCCTGGGTTGTCACCTCCATGCCGCCGATAACCGAAATATCGAAATCTTCAGCTGCCCTTTTAACGGCGGACACATTTTCCACACTGTTGTGATCGGTTATCCCAATCACCCCTATTCCCTTTTCCACCGCAGCCCGCAGAATGTTCTGCGGTATCATACCGGCATCTCCGCAGGGGGAAAGGCATGTATGATTGTGCAGGTCCATCTTATAACGCGATAACATCCGGTCCTTATCCGGTAATGCCGAGCCTGTAAAGCCGTCCAACCAGTTCGAAAGCCGTCAGGCCCGTACCAAGAAGCACTGCATCTTCGTTTTCCGCCTTCCGGAGCGTCTCGGGGAGCGGAATTCTTCCCTGGGTAAACACCACCGCTCCAGTCTCCTTCATACCCGTTATGGCCACCACATTCATGTGGACCTGCATGGTCACCCAGATATCCTTAGGTCTGGCATTTGCTATAACGTCACTCATCAGGTCACCTGCAAAGCCCCTTTCAATCTCCTGATCCAGGGACTCCCGGCCGCACATAACCTCAAGCTGGAGTTTTTCGACGATTTCGCTCAACTTCATTCGTGTTCTCCATAACGAAAGTGAGTTTCAACAACGTGCCCTTGCCAAGTACGGAAGAAAGGGTCATTTCATCCGAACTCATTTTTATATTCTGCAGACCCATACCTGCGCCGAATCCGAGCTCCTGTACCCATTCCGGCGCCGTTGAGAAGCCGGGTTTCATGGCTTCTTCGACATCCGGTATGCCGGGTCCGTGGTCTTCTATCTCCACGTAGATACTCCGGGGATCGACGGTTACGCGCGCCGCACCTTCCTTCGCGTAGATAATAACGTTCATCTCCGCTTCGTACATCGCTATAACCGTTTTCCTCACAACTTCCGGGTGGATGCCGAGCCGTTTCAGCGTTTTCTTGAGGGAGCTGGCAACGACACCCCCCTCCGCTATGGTTTTACCGCGGATCTGGTACAGAAAATTAAGCCTTGTCGAATCCGCTATAATGTCGTCGAAAAAATGGCTCGCCCGGTACCGGCGTATCTCCTCCTCCTGAAAATCCAGCTCCGTCTTGTGAAGAAGCTTTTCAATGATGTCACTCTTGGTGATAATTCCTGCCAGTTTGCCTGTTTTCCTGTCAATGACCGGCAGTCTTCCGTAACCGCGCGTTTCGAGT
>SPDA01000683.1 GCA_004525155.1 Spirochaetales bacterium | reverse complement strand
GCCCCGAACTCGAAGCGCTTCTGAAAAAGGAAACCCCCAGGCCCCCGGTGCCGGACGAGACGATCGCGCAGGAAAAACCGGCGCCGGTGCAGCCCAGGCCGGTGCAGCCCAAGCCCGAAGCCTTACAGCAGCAGGCGCTGAGGCAGGTTAAACCGGAGGCTGTGAAACCCGAGGAAACCCGCAACACGATCCAGCCTTTACCTTCTGCCGCGGTTCCAGTTACCGGCAGCCAGGCTCCGGCGTTGGCACTTTCGGGCATACCCGGGTTCAGCAGTTATTCGGGCCCACCGTCCCCGTATACGCCTCCCGGGCAGCAGGCATCGGTGCAGAGCGCTGCAGCGCCGCCGGAAACGGCAAAAGCCGCGCCGCCGGATACAGCCAGATCAGCCGCCGTTATAGAAGAAAAACCGAAGGATATCAGTTCCGAGCAGCCGGTCCTCGCCATTACGGAAAAAACACCGGGGGTGGAGCAGAAACTGCCCGAGCCGACCGTTCCGGAGATGAGCGGAAAGGTAAACATGGAAGTTCCCGCGGTGAAGGAACCGGATACGGCAGCCGCGAGAGTGGCGGCGGCTGAAGGGACCGATGGCGGCAGTTCCCAGGCTGTTCCGGTGCAGCCTGCCGTTTCCGGGAAAGATGCGGGCCGGGAGGCGGGCAGGACGGGGAGTGATGCGCAAACCAAAGAGGAGAAACCGCCGTCCCCATTTGCTGATTTATTTAAAAAACTTGGAGATGCCCTGGGGATTACCGGTGATGGAAAAGATGCCCAGCCGGCTGCTTCGAAAGACGATAGTCCGGGAACCGCAATAACCCGGGGCCCGCTTACCATAACCGGTGCGCTGACCGGCAGAACCCCGGTAAAAATTACGGAGCCTGTGGTGCCTGACAGTGTAAAAACAGCGGGAATACGAAAATTGGACCTTACATTGAATATCGTTGTGAAGCCTGACGGTTCCGTCGAGCTCAAAAGTATCGTTCCCTCTTCCGGATACACCGACATGGATGTCGCCATCCGCAGCGCCGTCAGGGGCTGGCGTTTTACCGGCAGCAGCAGCGCGCCGGACATTCCCGCACAGGTTAAATATCAATTAATACTGAATTGAACAGGCGCTTGGCCGCCTTTCCTAAGCCTTCGGCATTGGCGGTACCGGAACCCTTTAATGCCAATTTTGATTAACCGTACTTGAAAATTTCCGCGGAATCAGGCCATACTCTGTTTAACCCAACAGGTGAGGCATATTTGAGAATCAAAGCCGTAGTTTTTGATGTGGACGGGACCCTGTATCCCAACAGACTCATGTACATCAAATCAGTTTCCTTTTTCTTCTCCTACCCCAGGTTTACCGTGCACTTTGGAAAAATCCGCAGGCGGATAAGGACCATCCGGCCGATTGATGATTTTCAGAAACTGCAGAGGCAAATGCTCGCGGATTCCATGAAAATAAGCCTTACGGAGGCGGACCGTTACATCCTTGAAGTCATGTATACCGAGTGGGAGGAATGCCTCAAGGGTATGCCCGCCTATCCCTTTGTTCGGGAAACCATGGAGAACTTAAGGGCCAGGGGCCTTACAATCGGGGTGCTCTCCGATTTTCCGATTGGCAGAAAACTGGCCTATCTCGGCCTCGATTCACTTGTCGATTTTGCCCTGACCGCGGAGCAGAGCGGTTATCTGAAACCCAACCCGGAACCCTTCAGGCTGGTTTCCGGAACCCTGGCGGTGCCGCCGGAAGAGGTTCTTTTTGTCGGGAATCATTATGAATACGACATTCTGGGCGCCTCCTCCTTCGGGATGAAAACCGCCCACCTTACAGGCCGGCGCATTGCGGACTCTCCAGCGGATTTCTCCTTCCGGAGTTATGAACATTTCATGGAAAAACTCGACAGCTGTTAACCCGGCAGGACAATGACGGACGCACCTGGTGTAGATTTTTGCAAATAAACATTATATAGTTTTACCGGGAGAGGGACTGACATGATTTTCTCAGTAGGCAATATCATTACCCTTG
>SPDA01000023.1 GCA_004525155.1 Spirochaetales bacterium | reverse complement strand
GCGTGATCACCAGCAGCAGGGACGGGAATATGGAGAAATCCAGCGGCTTGATGGTGTACATGGCAATCAGCAGAATCGTAACGGCCAGGGTAATGTTTACGGCCAGCAGAAAATCGAGTATCAGCGGCGGCAACGGAATGATCATGACCAACAGAATGGTCATCACCCCGGCGATGGTCATCGCCTCGCTGATGGATACAGGGCTGGATGTTTTAACGATTTCCATAGCGGCGCTTTCTCAAAACGGTCCTCAAGGAACCGGCGTCATTTGTTTCAGTTTATAAATAAGCGCCAACACTTCGGCGACCGCCTGATACAAATCGGCGGGGATTTCCCGGCCGATCTCGGCCATGGCGTACAGGTTTCGGGCAAGTGTTTTGTTTTCAATCACCGGAATCTGGTGCCGGGCCGCAATCTGCTTTATCTTTGCGGCAATCTCGCCGGCCCCCTTGGCCAGAACCTGGGGCGCATTCATACGCGCGCCGTCATATTTCAAGGCGACCGCGTAATGGGTCGGGTTCGTAATGACCACATCCGCCTCGGGAACCTTCTTGATCATGTTCTGGTTAAGGATCTGCCGCATCCTTTCCTTAAGCCTGCTTTTTATATACGGATCTCCCTCGTGCATTTTCCGCTCTTCCTTCAATTCGTGCTTTGACATTTTGAGTGAATCGCGGTGCTGCTTCCGCTGGAAAAGGTAATCGGGAATGGAGAGCACAATCATGGCGAGGGCGCATTCGACCATTATCCGGAAAGCGGTTTTCGCAAGACCCATGACGCTCAGTAAAAGCGGGTTGCTGGAAAAATGAACGATGATGTTCATCTGGTTCCGGATGTTGAGAAAGGCAATTACGCCTATGACAACGAACTTGAGAATGGCCTTTGCAAGGTTGAAAAGCGCCTCAGCGGAAAAAAGGGCCTTTTTGAAATAGCGCGCGATGTTGGGCATTATACGTTTCAAGTCGGGTTTCAGGGGCTTCACCGTGAAGAGGAACCCGATCTGAAACACGTTGCCTGCTATCGCGGAAACAAAAGCGACAGCACCCACCGGCAGGGTGAGCCTCAAAAAATAATTCAGGAAGGCGGGCAGAATCTGGCCTTCCCTCGTTATGTCCACCTCGGTGGAAAGTCTGAGGTAGAAGATGAGCATATCCATCATCGTGTCGAGAATGTAGGTGCCGAGAATGCCTATGGCCAGAATGGGAAAGAGCAGCACAAGGGAGGCGTCAGGTCGGGTGATTTCGCAACCTTCCCCTCTTCGCGGGCCTTGCGGATCTTGTACTCCGTAGGTTCTTCGGTGCGGCCTTCGTCTTCAGCGGCAAACCACTGCAGGTGAACAAGCGGGAATTCCGGTAGCTTGCAGCTTGTGACGGATGCCGGCTCTAGCGCCGTCTCCCGCAGATCGCCGTACCCTGAACCGAATAAAAACACAATCATGGCATTACCCCCGCCGGCCTGACCTTGCTGAAAAGCTCCATGAGCTCCGTAAAACTGTTGTCGATAATCCGCGCAACAACCTCAATTATGAAGGGCATGGCGAATATGAGCATCAGAAAACCCACGCTTATCGAAATGGGGAAACCCAGCATGAGCAGGTTCATCTGGGGAGCCGCTTTTGCAAGGAGCCCCATGGAAACACTCACAAGGAGCAGGGTACCCAGGACGGGAAAGGAAATAATCATGGCCTGTTCAAAGAGTCCCGTAAGGCTTTTTATGACAAGGGCGAAAACATGCTCCCGGCCGGCGACAAAATCGAGTGCCTTGGCCGCTTCAAAGGAACGGAAAACACCGATAAGGAACACCCGCTGGAACCCTCCTATGGCTATAAAAACGAACATGGCCATGAGGTTGAAGAATTGTCCCATAATCGGTATTTCTATCTGCGCCAGAGGGTCGAAAACCTCCGAAGCGCCGAAACCCATCTGCAGGGTGAAAAACTGACCCGCGGCCGAAAAGATGGCGTAGACCACCTGCAGGAAAAATCCGATCACAATCCCTATGAGCGCTTCACCGATGACCAGAGCGCCGTAAAACAGGCCATTGGGCGGAATGGGGTAACCGGATTCCTTAATCCAGGGATAGACGGCAACCGTGGCGAAAAAAGCGAGACCGATTTTAGCAATCTGCGGAATGCCCTGAGAGGAAAGCAGGGGCGCAATCTCCACCAGTGCGAGCACCCTGACGAAAATGAGGAAATAAAGCTGGGCATTTTCCGAAATGGCTTCTACCGTCAAGGACTCATCTCCTGTATCCTGTTAAACAGAGTTAGGGTGTACTGTGTCATGGATGAAAATATCCATGGGCCGAAGAGCATAAGCGCGAGCAGAATCGCCGCGATCTTGGGCACAAAGGTAAGGGTCTGTTCCTGGATCGACGTGGTGGCCTGTATGACGGATATTATCAGCCCCACCGCCATGCCGATGAGGAGCATGGGCGCGGAGAGCAAGAGAATTTGCAGTATGGCGCCTCTCATAATAAAAACTGCTTCACCTACTTCCATAAAAACTCCTACTTGAAACTCGCGACGAGCTGCTGGGTTATGAGCCCCCACCCGTCTACGAGAACGAACAATATTAATTTAAACGGGAGAGATATCATGACCGGCGGCAGCATGATCATTCCCATGGACATGAGCGTGGAGGCAACTACCAGGTCTATCACGATAAACGGAATGAAGAGCAGGATCCCTATTTTAAATGCCACAGTAAGCTCATGGAGTACAAAGGCCGGTATGAGTACAAAAGTCGGTACATCCGCCAGGGAGTCGGGCCTGGGAAGTTTGCGCATGTTCATGAACAGCCGGACGGAATCGTAATCCCCCGACATCTGCTTGTACATGAAAAGCCGTATGGGTTTTTCCGCACTGGTGTACATTTCTTCAATGTTCATTTTGCCTTCCGAAAAAGGCTTGAAGGAATTCTCGTAAATGTCCGTTACCGTCGGCCACATGATAAAGAGAGTCAGAAAAAGCGCAATGCCCATCAGCACCTGGTTTGGAGGGACCTGCTGCAGGGACAGCGCCCTTTTCACAAAATCAAGAACTATGGAGATTCTCAAGAAAGCCGTCATAAGGATAACGATGGATGGCGCCAGGGTGAGCACTGCAAGGAGCAGCAGGAGCTGTATAGATAAAGCAACTTCCTTGTTGCTTTCCGGCGAACGGACGGTAAGGTCGACAAAAGGTATGCCCAGGCTGCGTCCCGTATCCTGTGCATGGACGCCCGCAGGCATAAGCGCCCCGAGCGCAAGTAAAAAGAGCAAAACAGCTATAATTTTTTTCATTTCCCCTCCCAGGTTTATAGCAAAAAAATTATCTTAGAATCGTTTAAGCCTCTCCCGCTGACGCTTGAAAAAATCCGCCGGGTTATGAGGCGGCGCGGCCATGCCGGGCGGATTCAAACCAGTTAGAACCGCACCCTGATTTTTAAGACCTGCCGCGTTCAGCCTGGCGGCGGAGTCGCCGTTTACAGGCTTGAAAAACCCGGAAAGCTTTTCAATGAAAGATTTCTGTTCCGATTCCTTGAATTCCGCGGCCTTGAGATGAATTTCGTCCAGGGTTTCCTTATCAGTAACCTCACTAACCAGGTTAACCGCGTTTTCCCCCGCGCCCACAAGAAATATCTGGCGGCCCACTTCCACCAGATGGAGCGAACGGTTATTGGCGATAACCTGGGTCGACAGAATCTTGAACAGTTCGGCATCCTGCAGTTTCGGCCCGGTTTTTTTCTTAAGCAGCCGGAATATGAAATAAATGGCGGCAACGACGGCCGCAAGAATGAGTATCATGCGCAGAAAATCCCACAGGGTGAAGGACCCTCCTTTAAGCCGTTGACCGGCGCCGCCGTTGTCAGCTCCGGTTCCGGCCCCCGCGGCTGTATCCGTTTGAGCGCCCAGAAGAAGGGTTGATTCATCCGTTTCCGCGGCAGTTGCGGCTGCCGGTTTTTCAGCGACGCCTGCGGCCTGCTCGGAGAGCTGTGTTTTCTGATTTGTATTTGTTTCCTGTGAGAATACGCCCGAAACCGTCCACATCGACATGATGCAGACGAGTAAAATAATGTTCCGTTTAGCCAATTCCCCCCCCCTTATTGGCTTTCAGGCTACAGATCTTTAATACGCTCGTTCGGCGACACTATCTCCGTAACCCTCACTCCAAAATTTTCATCAATTACCACAACTTCACCCGTGGCAATCAGCTTGTGGTTCACCAGTATATCAACCGGTTCACCGGCAAGTTTATCCAGTTCGATAATGGTTCCTTCTCCCATACCCAGAATTTCCCTTATGGGTTTCTTTGTCCGTCCCAGTTCGACGGTCATTTCCATATAGACATCCATAAGGAGGCTTATATTTCCCATGTCGGACGAGTGCCCATGGCCCGGGTTGAGCGATGGAAACTGGACAGGCTGAACATTGGGTCCCGACTGGTTCATGCCCATGCCGTAACCCGTCATTC
This sequence comes from Spirochaetales bacterium, assembly GCA_004525155.1. Lineage (GTDB taxonomy): Bacteria > Spirochaetota > Spirochaetia > SPDA01 > SPDA01 > SPDA01. The sequence continues at coordinate 6,624 of SPDA01000023.1, read as the reverse complement.
CCTGGCCGCCCTGCATACCCTGCTGCTGAAACGTCTGCGGCGGGGACTGCTGCATGCCGCCTGCGGCCGCGCCCTGCGGCTGCGTACGCACCTGCTTCGGCCCCGAAGCGGCTGCCGGTGACAGCTGAGCCGCTATGTTTTTGGCCATGGAAAGTTCAAAAAATTCCACCAGTTTGATATCCGCCTCTCCCTCGAGCTTAAGAGGATAGGTAACCTGGACAATGGTATCGTCCGTCATACTCAACTGGTCTTTAGCATGGCTGCTGCTTTCACCAGGCGTGGGCATGATGCTGCTGCCCAGTTTGTCTCCGAGACTTGTAAGAAAAACGCCTGTCAGGGTGGAAAAAGCTTCCTTTAGTGCTTCCAGAGCCATTTCATTCAGTTCGACCTGGTCCTGGCCTACGATAATGGATGCCATGGTCGAGGCGCTTTCCGTATCGAGCACATAGGAATGGCTGCCGCTTACCCCTCCGGTATAATCTATTTTTACTTCGACTATTTCATCAGGCAGGTTCTCAATAATCCCGTCCCTGGAGAGTATTTCAATTTTCGGGTTCTTGATGGAAACCGTTTTAGTGGCCATGACGCCGGACAGATTTGACCCCTGTGCGGCTACGGTGCTGTTGAGGAAGGTTTGAAACGCCTTTTTCTCAGCATCAGTAAATCCTTCGGCTTCCGCGCCGCTGTCCCCCGGAGCCGGGGCCGCAAAATCAAGACCTCCCGTGCCCGACAACAAGGCATCAATTTCTTCTTGAGAGAGGGAACCATCACTCATCTTACTCTTCTCCTTCCACGGCCAATTCTTCGAATTCTTCCTTCCCGATATCCTCAAGTTTTCCGGAAATCTGAATTGCCATTTTATTGCCGACCACCCCGGGCCTGCAAAAAAATTTGGGCTTATTACCCACTTTCAGGATCATAGGATCGGTGATCCGGGCATTGGTGAGACGGATTATGTCTCCTGCGGCCAGACCCAGGACATCCCGGACTGTAAGATCCATTTTTCCAATCTCCGCGGTTACAGGAATATCCACAGTTGCAAGACGTTCCCGTAGAATGTTCAGGTTTTCCGTCGTCGTGCCCCGGCGTACCGACGAATACCAGTACTGGGCTGACAGCTTCGATATAATCGGTTCTATGGTCAGATAGGGAATGCAGAAGTTCATCATGCCTTCAACTTCCCCCACCTTCGTTTCAAGTGTCACGAGTACAACCATTTCCGTTGGGGGAACTATTCCCGCAAACTGCGGATTGGTTTCTATCTGTCCCAGCCGCGGCCGCAGGTCGATTACCTGGCTCCACGCTTCCCGCATGTTTCCGAGTATCCGGACTATTATGCCTTCCATAACCGACTGCTCTATGTCGGAAAGGTCCCTCGCTATCTTGGTCCCCTCACCTTTGCCGCCGAAAAGTCTTTCAATAATGGTAAAGGTTATGGAAGGATCGATTTCGAGTACCGCCGAACCTTTGAGCGGATCCATGTTGACTATTGCAAGGGTGGTCGGGTTCGGTATGGAACGGATAAATTCCTCGTAGGTAAGCTGATCGACGGAGGCGACATGAACCTGGACCACTCTCGAAAGATTGGCGGAAAGCGAAGTGGTCGTCAGCCGGGCAAAGGTTTCGTGCATGATGGAGACGGTACGAATCTGTTCCTTGGAAAATTTATCCGGCCGCTTGAAATCGTAAATTTTAATTTTACGCTGATCGGTAGTTTGAGCGACTTCAGTAGTTTCTATATCCCCGGTTGAGATCGCGGTCAGAAGCTGATCTATTTCATCCTGGGATAGTACTTCGTTCATAGTTCCCCTCGTACACCATCATACACTGATCGTTAAAAATTCACAACATTGAAATCGGAAAATAACACTTCGTCTATTTTCCCGTCCGCAAGAATCCTGTTAATCCTTTCCTTTATCTCTTCCTTTATAAACGTTTCATCCTCGGGTCTCAGTTCCGCAGACTTCTTGCTGCTGAAATAATTCCTGAGGAGATCCTGAATCTGCGGCGTCCTGTCAATAAGCTCAGTCTGAAGCATCTTGTTTTCGCCGCCGTAACCGATGACGACCTTGACGATAACCGTAGCCGGCGCCTCGTCCGAAGTCCGGCTGCGGATTTCCTCGATGTTGGCGTAGTACGTGTATTTCGGGGGGACACCCTTGTAATCCTCCGACATGGGGACCACAGTCTGTGATCCACTTCCCGCCGGACTAAGAATCCGAACGGTAACGATGACCACAACAACGATAAAAATAATAGCGCCAATCCCTAAGGCCACAAACTTCAGTATTTTTACCAGAGCGCCGCCTAAGAAACCGCCTCTTCTATCCTTGCCGCCGGCATCTCCTTCCCCGGCATCTATTTCAGTCCCGATATCCAGATCTTCATCAGCCATACCCTAGTCTCCTATTTAATCGCCCCTTCCGTCAATATGATGATGTCTACCCTTCTGTTGTAAGCCCTTCCATCGGGTGTATCGTTGCTCATCAGCGGCTGGGTATCTGCATAACCTGCCACAGAAAACTGGTTTTCGGTTACGCCGTAATCCACCAGCATGTGCAGGACATTGTTGGACCTGGCCGTGGAAAGTTCCCAGTTTGTTTCGTAAGCCCCGCCAGCGTCCGTTGCAACATTATCCGTGTGGCCTTCTATTCGGAACTTGTAATCTTTCATGTCCGGGGACTTGAGGAGCCAGGCAATATTCTGCATGAGGTCCCTGGTCTCCTCAAGATCAATCTCGGCGCTTGCCGGTCTGAAAAACGCGTCTGATGCCAGGGATATGACCAATCCCCGCTCATCCACGGTAACCCTCACTTTCTCGCTTTTTATTTGAGGCTGAAATACGGAAACAGCCTTTTTACGCGCATTGTCCAGGGCTCTTCCCGCCTGCATGGAAGGAAGAGACATAATTGTGTTCCCCAGCTCGGCAAGTTTCCCTTCGGACAGGGTATTGCCTCCCGTATATACACCCAGGCCTTCAAAAGCGGCCAGTATCATCTTGAGTTTGTATCCGTCCACCGTGGCGGACGTCAAAATTGCGACAAAAAAGGTGAGCAGCAGGGTGGTCATGTCGCCCCAGGTGGTGAGCCATTCGGGGGCCCCTTCCTTACATTTCTTTTCTTTCTTCGGTATCATATACCTTACTCCTTGGCGGATTCTGCAAGAACGGCTTCCCGTCTGCTCGGCGGGAGAAAAGACACAAGTTTCTGTTCCAGAATCCTCGGATTGTCCCCCGACTGAATCGAAAGGACACCTTCAATAACAATTTCCTTGACCAGGGTCTCTGCCTTGTCCCGGTCCTCCAGTTTCGCCGTAAACGGGATGCAGATAAGGTTGGCGATGATGGCGCCGTAGAGACTCGTAATAAGGGCCAGCGCCATACCGGCGCCGATGGCGGATGTGTCCTGCAGGTTCGCGAGCATGGCTATAAGCCCAGCCAGGGTGCCAATCATTCCCCAGGCAGGCGCCAGCTTACCCCAGTCGGAGAACAGCTTGATGCCGATTGCGTGACGTTCGTTCATCTGGTTGAGTTCGGTGAACATGACGGTTTTGATAATTTCAGGATCCGTTCCGTCAACCACGAGCTGAATGCCCTTTCTCATGAACTCGTCAGGCACATCCTCCAGATCATCTTCAAGGGCAAGAAGGCCTTCACGCCTCGCTTTTTCGGAAAAGGACACCAGGGTGGAGATAAGTCTCTCCTCCTCGTATTTCGGCGTATTCAGCGCATGCTTGGCATACTTGAACATACCCAGCACACGGCTTAAGGGGTTTGAAACGATCAAGGCGCCGATTGATCCGCCGATAGTTACAAACACGGAGGGAATATCTATATACCGGCCGAGAGAACCGCCGCCGGATATGATGCCGAGCAGCAAGGCGCCCGCTCCCAGGAGAAGTCCTATTATCGTCGCCAGATCCATACTATATCACTCCTCGTTTTTAAACGCGCCAATGAGCCGCCTGTAATCAACAATCTTGGCAAAAATAGACTGGTAGTCCTCACGGACAACCAGTCTTTTTCCAGAGAGCATAATCAAAGTTGTATCCGGGTTTTTCTCTATGTATTCTATCTGATGCGGGTTTACATAGTAGGATTTCCCGTTAAGTTGTGTTACTTCAATCATTCACCCCTTGTACCCCTTTACCTCTTGAGGGTCAACAGTTCCTGAAGCATCTGGTCCGATGTCTGGATTGTTTTCGAGTTTGCCTGAAACCCCCGCTGAGTGACAATCATGTCCGTAAATTGTTCAGCAAGGTCCACATTGCTCATCTCCAGAGCGCCTGCTATGAACTTTCCCTTCCCCGCTGTCAGCGAGGGCCCCACATTCGGTTCCCCGGAATTGTTTGAAACGACAAAGGTGCTTTCGCCCTCCTTCTCAAGCCCTTCCGGATTGATGAAGGATGCCAGGGCAACCTGCGCCAGGGTCCTGTTGATTCCGTTTGAATATACGCCGGTTATCATGCCGGACTGATCAATTTTGAAGTTTTCCAGGTAGCCCATGGCATAGCCGTTCTGCCTGAAAATCTTTGTAGAACTTTTTTCCGCGAACTGGGTAATGGTTTCCACCGCGCTTCCCACAGCCCCTAAATTGAGGTTGAAAGTCTGCCTGATGGGACCTCCGCCCTCCTCCGGCCGCGCTCGCTGAACGTCGAAACTCACCGGAACCTGCAGCTGTCCCTGGTTAATGGTATCGCCCTGGCCGTCAAGAGCGGCAAGAAGCACTCCCACATTGCTGAAATCAATTTCGAAGGTATTGGTATTGTTGTTGACGGCGCCCACTTCTACCTGGGTATTCGTGGGGGTTTCCGATTGAGGATCAACCTGTACAGCCGCCTGCCACCGGTTTTCCGTCCCCGGCACCCGCGTAAAATCGACCCGAAGGGTGTGGATGTCGCCGAAGGAATCGTACACATCAAAGGATGTGGACCAGGTGCCCAGGAGCGCCTGTGCCGGCCCTGCACCTTCAGGAATGAGCGGAAGCCGCTTGTCCAGGTTACAGGCCAGATCCACCTCGGTCGTTGCCGCGGCGGGCTCCTTGCTCCCGATGGGGATGGTTATATCCCCAATGGCTGCTGATGAATTGACAATAGTCTGGCCTTCGACGGTTTCCGCCATCCAGCCCTGAACCCGCATGCCGTTGGCCGGATTGACGAAGGTACCGTTTTCGTCAATACCGAAGGCGCCGGCCCTGGTGTAAAAATCCTTCTGCCCGGAGGAAAGTATGAAGAATCCGTTCCCCTGCAAAGCAAGGTCCGTCATTTTTCCGGTTGTCTGCAGAGACCCCTGGGTATGGATCGTATCTATGGCGGAGATGGTCATGCCCAGCCCGACCTGCTTCGGATTAACACCCCCGAGCTCGTCGTTCGGACGGGCAGCACCGGCCATGGTCTGGGAAAGCATATCCTGGAAATTAACTCTTCCCTTCTTGAAACCTATGGTGTTTACATTGGAAATATTGTTTCCAAGAACATCCATCCGTACCTGGTGATTCTGTAATCCGGCCACACCGGCATACAAAGACCGCATCATGGCAGAGCCTCCTTACTGTCTAATCTTTTCCACTTGAGAATAATCATAGTATGTTCCATTAACCAGAACCTGTGGAAACTCCCTCCCAGATACTTCCTGTACTATTCCAGTTATCATCGAATCGCCGGACTGTACGTCCACCGTCTTCCCTATAAGATTCATTACCTGTCCCATGGAAAGAAGCTGGGACAATTTAGAAAACTCAGCGCTCATATTCGTCATCTGCTCAAGAGCAGAAAACTGCGCCATCTGCGCGATAAATTCCTTGTCTTCCATAGGCGCCGTGGGATCCTGGTGGGTGAGCTGGGTAATGAGGATGCTCATGAAGTCGTCCTTCGAGAGCGCCTCCCCCGCTTTCCCTTTCTGCTTTATTGCGGTGTTTACCATTTCCACCTGCGCCTGCACTTTCGCCTTTTCCGTTCCTGTCATGTTTATGGCAAAATCCATATCAGTATTCCGCTCCTTGTATCCCTATACTACCAAATCTATCAGGTTATCCCCGTAACCTGCGAGATAGGACATTACAACCGACTCTCCCGCCCGGGCCGAATCGGCAGTCTCCACGAGTCCGCCGAATTCATCCCTTTCGCCGGCGCCGTTTTTTCCGTTTCCCACGCCCACTTCCAGGCTCAGGTTTAAAAACCCGCTGTCGCGAAAAGCCTGTTCCAGATTGCTCATATTCTGCTCGAATATTTCCTTTACCATATTATTGTCGACAAGAATCCTCCCGGCTAAATGGGAATCCTGCAGATTAAGTTCGATTCTTACCCTGCCGAGGTTTGCCGGCTTCAAAACCAGTTTTATCTCCCCCGAATTATTGTCCTTCAGGATGATGCCTGTATTTTTAACGATGTCGCTGTTGAGGAATTCCTTAAGCTGCGCGGGCAGCGGCTGCTGTTCCCGGGTCACGGTCAGGGTTCTCACATTCCTGCCGGCAGAATCCGCGGAATTGGCGGTCAGCGGGCTGTCTTTAAGCTTGAGGAGTTCTTCACCTTCACCAGCATTTGTCACCCGTTCCTTTTTAAGCTGCGCCTCTCTCTGTTCGGCCCCTTCGCGGGCCTGCTCGGCTCTCAGGGCGGCCTGGTTTCTTC
>SPDA01000192.1 GCA_004525155.1 Spirochaetales bacterium | reverse complement strand
GTAATAAATAGCTTTCATTTACTTTTCTTAAATAGCAAAATTTATGTTGACAGGGGGAGCTTTTAGTTTTATAAATTTAACAGCATATGAATTCAAACGAAAGCAATTTTCTGGAAGAACGGCAGGCGAGAATCTTCAAGCTGATAAATGAGTATAAACGCATTACCGTCCAGGAATTGAGCAAACATTTTAAAATTTCGGCCGTAACCATCCGCAACGATTTGAATGCGCTGGAAAAGGCCGGTAAAATAATCCGCACCCATGGCGTGGCCATCGCGACCGATGAAAGCCTCGCAGAATCTTTGATGGGAGGTAAATTATCGAAAAGTGCGGATATAAACCGTACCCTCGGCAGGGTGTCCGCGGAACTTGTAGAAGACGGAGAGGTTATTTTTATAGACGGCGGAAACGCCTGTACAGCCATATATCCCTATCTCACCGCGAAAAATGACCTGGCGGTCATTACCCCTAGTCTTGAATCGGGATACTGGCTTGCAAAAACGAGCAGCACCAATGTATACCTGCTCGGAGGCAGCGTGCGGAGGGATTCCCTGACAACCGTAAGAGACATGCCGGATCCCGTAATCGACAGCTGGCATATTTCGAAAGCCTTTGTAAGCGCTTACGGTTTTACTCCTGCCGACGGGCTGATGGATGTTTCCTTGAGCCCCATGGATCAGCGTATATCGATAATAAAACGGGCAAGACAGAGGATAGCGCTCATCGATTCGTCCAAGTGGGGCAGAATATCCATGATAACCGTTCTGCCGACAGCGGAAATCCATATGATAATTACCGACAGGAACGCACCGTCCGACATGGTTAAAAGCCTCGAGGATATGGGAATAGAGATAATATTGGCCTGAACCTCACCACTGGGCGGGGAAATAATTGTCCACTTCCTTAAGCGTGATAATGCGCTTGGGAAGGTAGCGTATCGGCGGAATGTCGAGTCCGTTGAGCCAGTCTATGGCTGTCTCCAGCGCCATGGCCCCTTCTCCTTCGGCGGATTCCCATACCATCATGTGCAGGCGTTTTTCCTTCATGAACTGCTGGCTTATAAGGCAGTTTCCGATTGCCCCGCGCAGAATGTCGCCGCGCCTAAACTTGTCAATCGCTTCATTCATTCCTGTCAGGCATTCGCCGGGATCGGAGGATAGAATCATGCCGCAGCTGTTTCCATACCTGTTGAGCCATTCACTTACAATCATGCGGGATCCCTCCCTGCTCAGAGAAGGCTGCATATCGAGGCACCGTAAATCCGGGCAGATTTTTTTCAGCTCGGTTACCATTGAAAAGGTACGGGAAATGTATTTCTGAGATTCCGGGTGATGCCGGAGGATGCAGTAGCCTTCCGTCTCTCCGGGACTGACGAGGACCAGGCGGGCCATTCTTTCTGCCAGCATCCTGCCCATGCCCCAATCGTCGGAACCGCATGCAGCCAGGGTGTATTTCATGCCGTCGTCGGCAGGCATGGAGCCGCCGACAATGAAAGGTATGCCGGATTCGTTGATCAATTTGAAATAATCCGTCATTTTCATGGCATCCTCAGTGTAGAGGATTAATAAATCCGGTTTTTCCGCAAGGACGGACTGAATTGCCTGTTCATACTTTTCCGAGAAGGACCGCTGCTCCAATTCGATACCGAAAGCATTGGCCATTTTTACCATGCCCCGGTAATAAGCCCTGAAATAAGGATGTTCAAAGGAACAGAGCCTGAGCAGTATTACCCTTTTACCTTCGGCGCCGTCTGCGGGCGACAAAGGCTGGTTTATTTTCTCGACGCCCCACCCGGCGTATTCGTAATCGTACCAGTGCCTGCTGTCGTCTTCCGGAAAACCGGCGGGATCATCGGGCCTGCGCGGGTCTGAAATTTCCGGCGGATTTTCCTCCGGAACATGGCGGGGTATTACGAGCGGGATACCATCGGATGATTTGAGCGTGGTAGTATCAAGGGTTTCTATGGTATCGGTGTTTACTTTGATGGAATCGTGGTAAAAACCGCTCTCGTAACTCTCTGAACGGAGCGTGTCCATGCCGAACAGCATGTCCCTGAAATCCCGGGAAAAGCTGTCAAGAGATGCATCGGTTCCAAGGGACGTGTTTTCCAGAATTCGAAGGTATTTTTCGGCTTTCTCCAGCTGGACGCGCAGGCTGCCCAGGGGGGATCGAATGTCCGCCTCCGGAATGCCGTTGACAAGGTTCTTCATTTCCTCAAGCACATTCACCGCATTGTGGAGGTTCCTGGCATTGCGCTGTTCGTCCTTGAGAATCCTGCCGAGATTTTCAGAAGCAGTAACAAAAGCTGAAGAAAGTGTTTCAATCTTTTTGTGCATCTGGCCCCCGAGCTGCCTGTTTATTTCGGCCATCCGCTTAACCTTGAAAACGGAATTATGCAGTTTCGAAAAGAATTCATTCAGCCCGCTGGTGAGGGAAGCGCTTTCTCCGAGTCCCCTTTCATCAAATCGGTAGGTAAGGTCCATTCTGTTTCTGGAAATGATTTCCAGGGTTTCGATAATCTTGTCCAGCTCCTTTTTATACCTTCTGTCGATGAGCGAAAAAAACAGAAGGGTAAAACCGAAAAGGAAGATGATGATGACAGCGGAAAGACCCATGGCCCGTACGAGGGATTCAAGCATTCCTATAAAGCCGAGAAAAAGGACGAGGAGAACCGTCAGCACAAGGAGGATGCCGAAACTAAGCAGAAAGAAGGATTTTTTCATTTCGTGCCGGAATTATACGCAGACCAGGTAAAAGTTGTCAACAAAACCGGCCGATTACCGCCTGTTCATTTTATCCCGCAAACCGCCGTTCCACGATCCCCGCAAATTCAGTTTCCATGAGAATTGTGTACCCGGATTCCGGGTAATCGGCAAGCTGCTGTTCGCTCAGGCCCTTGCGGGCGGTGGTGATAAGCAGCGTTGACAGCGATGGGCCGCCGAAACCCATGCAGGTGGGTGTGGGAACGGGTATGGGAATTTCCCTGTCGATGGCGCCGTCCGGGCGGTAGCGGGTAAGCCTGAACCCCTGCCAGTGCGCGCTCCACAGGCAGCCATCCCTGTCGCAGATGAGTCCGTCGGGCAGGCCTTTCTCCTCCGGAATACGGATAAGTTCCTTTTCACCGGATATGTTCCCTGTTTTCGCGTCGAACCTGTAGGCAAGTATCCTGTGGGCGAACATTTCGGTAACATAAAAGATGCTTCCGTCGGGGCTGAAGGCGAGACCGTTGGGCAGGGCCAGATTGCCGAGGACTTTTTCTACTGAAAGGTCTTTATTTACCCGGTAAATACCGCCTTCCTTTGAGTCGTACACTTCCATATTGAGGTATCCGAAATAGTAACAACCGTCCGGGCCGACGGTACCGTCGCCGATGCAGAGGTGAGGTCTGTCTTTTATGGGATTACCCAGTTCTTCTATTATAGAGAGATTTTCGTCTGCCAGCACGATCCCTTCCAGGAGGGGTGCGATGAAACCGCCCTTTTCCCGAAGTCCAAGGGCCTGGAAATGGCCTACCGTTTTGAGGGTGCTGTGCTTTTCATCACCCGGCTTGAAGCTGTAGCATTCGGGGTTTCCCGTATCCACCCAAAAATAACGCTTTTTCTCGGGATGCCAGACAGGTGCCTCACCGCAGAAAGACTGTGTATCAAGTGAGCTTAAGTTAGGTTCCATACTGTATCCTCCTACGAGGAAAAGTATAACATGATAATAATAAATAATAAAGAAAAATGATCTACATAAAATATGCATATTCAGTATTGAATGATAAATGAATAAATTAAAGGGTAAAATAATAAAACAGATGACATTTTAAAAATTTTTCTTGACAAACGGAATAATCGACCTCATAATTTAATTAATAAAACATAAATTGAAATAAAACCACATTTCAAAAATTGGAGGAGATACCATGTTTCCATTTGAATACCATTTGCCGACAAAAGTAGTTTTTGGTGAAGGTAAAATCAGCTCGATCGGTGAGGTTGCGTTAACCTACGGTAAAAAGGCCATGCTTGTCACCTACGACGAGGATTTTGTACGGTCTGTCGGTATGCTCGACAAGGCGGTAAAGCCCCTGAAGGAAAAAGGGATAGAAGTAATTCCATTTTTCGGCGTTAAATCGAATCCCACAGTGGAACACATCAGAAAAGGAATAGAAATCGCGAAAAAAGAAAAACCTGATGTGTTGATAGCATTAGGAGGCGGAAGCGTCATCGATACAGTCAAAGCGATGGCTCTCGGCGCATTTTATGACGGGGATATCTGGGACATACCTACAGGAAAGGGCAAGGTTTCCAAAGCGCTCCCGATTATCACGATTGTAACCATTCCCGCCACCAGCTCGGAAATGAACTCGACTTCCGTAATCTCAAATGATGCCCTTAAAAGAAAAGAAGGTTTCGTAAATCCTTTGATGTTTCCAAAAGTCTCCATATTGGACCCCGAGCTCACTTATTCCATTCCCGTTAAGCAGACGGCAATCTCGGCCGCGGATGTCGTTTCCCATCTTCTGGAAGGCTACCTTAATCACAACGATCCCTGGGCGCCAATGCAGGACAGGTTCGCCCAGGGGATGATTAAAACAGTTATGGATTGTATGGACCGGCTGCTCAAAGATCCGATGGATAAGCAGGCACGGGCCACCATAATGTGGGTTTCAACATTTGCCTGGAACGGGTTTTTTGTATGCGGGCTTGGACCGATGGATGCGCCTATCCATATGGTGGGACATACCTTTTCAGGTTTCTATGATGTACCCCACGGATCCGCAATGTCCGTGTCCATACCCGCTGTCATGAAGTTTCATTTAAAGGATCGGATAGAGAAATATTCTGTTTTCGCTAAAGAAGTTTTTGGAATAAAGGGAGATATCAGCGAGGCAACCGCCAAGGCCGGCATCGACGCCCTTGTCACCTGGTTCAAGAAAATAGGTGTACCTACAACATTTAAAGAAGCAAACATGCCGGCAACGGACCTTCCGGCCATGGCTGACGATGTACTTATCACCGCAAAAAACTGGGGCATAACGTCGTATACAAAGGAAATGGTATTAAAGATTTTAAACTTGTGCCTGTAAACTAAAATTGGTCTCGACCGGCAGGATTTGCCGGATATTATAATCCTTTAAGGAGGAAAGAAGATGAAGAAGATTCTCTTAACCTTAATGATCCTCAGCGTTGCGGTCACGGGCCTCGTGTTCGCTGGCGGAGGCCAGGAGGGCGGTTGGGTAGGCGGCAAGCCGACCTACGTCGTTGGCCACATTGTCTACACAATGGAGGCGCAGTACCACCAAGGCATCGCCAAGCAGATTGTCGAGTACGGCAAGAAGATG
>SPDA01000313.1 GCA_004525155.1 Spirochaetales bacterium | reverse complement strand
GATATTATTCAACTTCACGTTCAAGGAAGTATTATGGAAAAAATAAGCATTCTAGGCTGCGGAAATGTTGGGGCAAACTCGGCTTTTTTCATAGCGGAGAAAGGCATAACACACGTTTATCTCTACGATGTCAAGGAAGGGCTTTCCCAGGGCAAAGCTCTTGATATGATGGAGGCATCCCCGATAAGAAAATACCGGAACAAAATAATAGGTGTTGAAAAAATTGAAGATATCGCTGATTCCCAGGTCGTAGTCATTGCGGCAAACCAGTATTTAAAACCGGGCATGAACAAGGAAGAACTGCTCAACGGCAATATAAGAATAATTGATGACCTTGGAGAAAAAATAAAAAAAATAACCCCGTCCAGTATTGTTATTATGGCAACGGAACCGGTGGATATTCTAACCTCCTATTTTGTAAAGAAGTTCAATTATAAAAGGGAGAAGGTTCTCGGTGTCGGCGGAATACTTGATTCCACAAGACTGCGGTTTTACATTTCAAAAAACCTGTCAATTTCGCTTGAAAATATTTCCGCCCTTGTAATCGGTCCGCACAACGAAAACATGGTTATTGTTCCTGAGTACTGCAGGGTGTCGGGGACACCGCTTAAGGAACTTATGGATTCTGAACAGATTGACAGTATATTTACCGAGACAAGAACCGCGGGTAAATATGTGGTTGAAATGGCCGGTAAATCCCGAACCTATTATTCCCCGTCGGCGGCTGTCTGCGAAATTGTTGATTCAATTCATATGAACTTAAACAGAATTTTACCTGTATCCGTGGTCTTTAACGGTGAATACGGTCTGCAGGATATCGCAATGAGTCTGCCCTGTGTTATTGGAAAAAACGGAATTGAGAAAATAATTCTGCCAAAGCTTAAGAAAGAGGACCTTGAAATATTTAAAAAATCAGCTCTGCAGATGCGTGAAAAATTAGAGAGGGTAGCTGTATGAAAAAAGTCAGCGTAATCGGCGCAGGGCAGGTCGGTGCAACGGCCGTATATTACATTGCGGAAAGTAATTTCGCGGAAATTGTTCTGGTGGATGTTGTCGAAGGACTTGCGGCTGCGAAGGCCACCGATTTTCTGCATTCGGCGCAGCTGAGAAGCTACAACCCGGATATCACCGGAACAAGCGATTACAGCCTGATCAAAAACTCCGATGTAGTGGTTATAACTGCCGGCATCCCCAGGAGGCCCGGCATGGACAGAATGGATCTGCTGAAGACGAATGTAGCGATTGTCAGGGGTGTCTCAAAAGAAATAGCGCGCTATGCGCCTAATGCGGTGGTAATCGTTGTAACTAATCCCCTGGATGTAATAGCGATGGCGGTTTTGAGAGAAACCGGATTCGCGCTGAAAAAAGTAATCGGCATGGCGGGAGTTCTGGATGAAACCAGGTTCAGATATTTCGTAGCGGAAAAGCTCGGGATTTGGCCGGGCGATGTTATGGCAATGGTGCTGGGCGGACACGGCAATGAAATGGTTCCTTTAAAAAGCCATACCTCCATCGGGGGAATGCCGCTGCCGGACCTGATGCCGGACGATGAAATTGAAAAAATCATAGACCGCACAAGAAACGGCGGAGGTGAAATAGTCAAATACCTGAAGGAGGGAAGCGCCTTTTACGCTCCCGGGGCCTCTGTCGCGAAAATGGTTGAAGCTGTTATAAAAGATGAAAAAAGACTGATTTCGGCTTCGGCCTATCTGCGGGGCGAATACGGCTATGATTCAATATTCTTAGGCGTTCCCATAATAATCGGAAAAAACGGTGTTGAAAAAATCGTTGAAATTTATCTCGATGAAAATGAAAAGGCCGCGCTTGACAAGTCAGCGGATGCGGTAAAGAAAGGTGTCGAAGAACTGAATACCGTTTTTTAGACAGGAGTCAGTTTATGGTCCATGAATATGAAGCTATTATTGTAGGAGCCGGCGGCGCAGGCCTGTATGCTGCCCTTGAGGCAAGTAAAGTCGGTAAAACAGCGGTCATATCCAAGCTCTACCCCTTGAGAAGTCATACCGGCGCGGCCCAGGGAGGAATCGGCGCGGCCCTGGGGAACCTGGAGGAGGACAGGCCCGAGTGGCATGCCTTCGATACCATTAAAGGCGGAGATTATCTTGTCGATCAGAATGCCGCAAAAATTCTTGTCGAAGAAGCGGTAAAGGCTGTGTACGATCTTGAAAACCGGGGACTTCCGTTCAGCAGAACGGCTGAAGGAAAGATAGACCAGAGACGGTTCGGAGGTCATACAAGGAATTTCGGGGAGGCTCCCGTCAAGCGCGCATGTTATGCGGCGGACAGGACGGGGCATATGATACTTCAGACCTTGTACCAGCAGTGCATTAAAAACAATGTATTGTTTTTTGATGAATATTTTGTTCTTGATGTAATACTGGATCAGAAAAAATGCAGCGGAATAATCGCTCTGGAATTAAAAACCGGAGAAGTTCATATATTCAAATCAAAATGCGTAATGTTTGCCACCGGCGGGTTTGGAAGAATATTTAAGACAACCTCAAATGCCTATGCCAATACGGGAGACGGTCCCGCCCTGCTTTTCAGAAAAGGCGTGCCGCTCATGGATATGGAATTCTACCAGTTCCATCCGACCGGCATTGCGGGCATGGGAATACTGATTACCGAAGGGGTCCGGGGTGAAGGCGGCATTTTAAAAAACAGGAAGGGCGAGCCCTTCATGAAGGAATACGCTCCCGGGCTCCTTGACCTGGCGCCGAGAGATCTCATAAGCAGGGCCATTCTCCAGGAAATAAGAAAGGGCAACGGCATGAGGGGCGATAAAAAAATCGACGATTATGTGATGCTCGACGCAAGCCACCTAGGGAAGGAAGTAATTTATTCCAAACTGCCGGATATAGCTGAATTCTGCAGGACCTATCTCGGCATAGACCCGGCGGAAAAACCTATCCCCGTTCAGCCGACTGCCCATTATGCAATGGGCGGAATTCCGACCGATCTGTCCGGCAGGGTTCTCTCGGACGCGGCCGGAGGGATTTACGATGGACTCTATGCTGCCGGAGAATGCGCCTGCGTTTCGGTTCACGGCGCAAACAGGCTTGGAACAAACAGCCTGGTCGATCTGATAGTCTTCGGTAAAAGAGCGGGAACCGCGATTGCCGATTATATAAAACATGCCGATTTCGGAAAAATATCGGAGAGCGACCGCGAGCCTTCCAGGCAGAGGCTGTCCGTATTTTTTGACGGCAAGAAAGGACTTCATGGCGGCAAGATCCGCGAAGAAATGAGAGAAGTCATGATGGATAAGGTGGGAATTTACAGAAATGATGCTGATATCAGTAAGGCGATTGAAACCATCGGCGATCTGAAAGAGAGATACAATGAAGTGAGGGTCGAGGATAAAAATAAAAAATTCAATACCGACCTGCAGGATATTCTGGAGCTTTCAAATCTGCTCGATGTGGCCCAGGTTACCGCACTGTCCGCGTTGCAAAGAACGGAAACCAGGGGAGCCCATTCGAGAGAAGACTACAAGGAAAGGAATGACGGAGAATGGCTTAAACATACGATGGTTTCCAGGGATGGGGATAAGCTGAAAATTGAATTTAAGAGTGTTGATATATCATTATTCAAACCGAAACCGAGGATTTATTAATAGGAGTTTATATGAATATTACGCTTGCGATTCAAAGATACAATCCTGAAACCGATGAAAAACCGTATTTTAAGAATTATGATATTGAAGCAAAACCCGAGGACAGGCTTCTCGATGCCCTGATGTACGTTAAAACGTTTATTGACGGCACCCTGGCTCTTAGAAAAAGCTGTGCCCACGGGGTCTGCGGTTCCGACGCGATGATAATTAATGATGTTGAAAGGCTTGCTTGCAAGACTCTGATAAAGGACGTGATTTCTGAAGATAATAAAGTCATAAAAATTGAACCCTTGAAATCCCTGCCCCTGCAGAGGGACCTGATGGTCAATTTCGATAAATTTTTTGAAAATTATAAAATAGTAAAACCCTTTCTTATTAATCTGAATGCTGTTCCGGAAAAAGAAAGAATCCAGAG
>SPDA01000204.1 GCA_004525155.1 Spirochaetales bacterium | reverse complement strand
CCCCGGAACAGTACTGCAGGAGGAATTCCTCGACAAAACTGCGAACAATTTTCTCGCGGCCGTGGGTGTCTATAAAAAAAGCCTTTCCTTTTCCTACGTGGACAGTTCCACGGGGGATTTTTTTTCTACCTCGTATCCCTACAAGGAACGTGTCCAGGCTCTGAAGACGGAATTCCAGCGGCTGCTGCCGAGGGAAATCATCATCCAGGATTCGCTGTTATCCGAAGACGCCGATATAGCACGGTTCATCGACCAGCAGGATTCCCTTCTCGTCAACCGGTTTCCTGACTGGAGTTTTGATATAAAACAGAGCGCGGAACGTCTCAAGAGACATTTCGGCATGGTCAACCTCAAGGCTTTCGGGCTGTCGGACGAATCCCCGGAACTGTTCACTGCAGGTACCCTTCTGGATTATCTTGAAGACAGCGTCCGGTCCCTTCTCCTTCATATCCGGAGCATTACCGTCTATTCTAAAAACGATTTTCTGTCCCTCGATGAGGCTGCGCAGAAAAATCTCGAAATCGTGAGCAACCTGCAGGACGGAAGTGCGCGGTTCACCCTGCTCGAAACTCTCGACCACACGAAAACATCCATGGGTGCAAGGAAGCTCAAGCAATGGCTTCTTTCTCCTCTTAAGGAAAAACTGAAAATCGAGAGCCGTCACGAGAACGTTGAAACCCTCTACCGGAATCAGGGTTTTCTCCGCGAAATGCGCGGTCTGCTGGCCCGGATCCTCGATATCGAGCGGCTTACTGCCAGGCTGGCGATGAACAAGGCCCATGCGAGGGATCTGCTCGGCATAAAAGATTCGCTGGCCGCGTTTTTCCGGATAAAGGAAAGGCTGAATGCAGCGGAAGATTTATCTTCCGGTCCCGCCACCGGTGCAGCCGCCGGCAGGGCAGCGCGGCTCTGGACAGTAACTGAAGAAGGAACAGCTTCCTTGAAGGAGACGTACGCCCTGCTGGATGTATCCATTTGCGAGGACCCCTCAATACTGCTCAATGAGGGTAGACTGATTAAAAAAGGGTATTCCGGGGAGCTGGACAGAATCAATCTGCTCAAGTCCGACAGCCAGCATCTTTTGAATCAGTATTTGAAAACGGAAAAGGAAAGGTCCGGCATTTCCACGCTCAAAATACGTTTCAACAGGATAATCGGCTATTTTCTGGAAGTGACCAAATCGAACCTTCACCTTGTGCCTTCCCATTTTATCCGAAGGCAGTCCCTGCTAAACGCGGAACGGTTTTCCACGGAAAACCTTGTGGAACTCGAATCCGAACTCAACAGCGCGGCGGAAAAGATAATAACCCTTGAGCGGGACCTTTTTCTTGAAGTGAGGGAAAAAGTCAAATCCTGCATACCTCATCTCAAGGAGGCTGCCCGGAATTCCGCCGAGCTTGACTGTTTCGCCTCCTTCGCCTATGCCGCTACAGTCCATGGGTACACACGGCCGGTCATGACAGAAACCGGCGAGTTGTCCATATTTGAAGGTAGACACCCGGTGGTTGAAAATCACCTTCCTCCCGGCGAATTTGTTCCGAATAATCTGGAATTGAAGCCAGACGGCACTTTTTTCGCTCTTCTTACAGGGCCGAACATGGCGGGCAAGTCAACTTTTCTGCGGCAGACAGCTTTGTCTGTTCTCATGGCTCAGGCCGGTTCTTTTATTCCGGCGCGGGAGGCGGTAATCGGCATTACGGACAAGATTTTCTGCAGGGTTGGCGCGTCGGATAACCTGGCGAGGGGCGAATCCACTTTTCTGGTGGAAATGAGCGAAACAGCGCATATTCTCCGGACCGCAACGGAAAAGAGCCTCATCATCATGGATGAAATCGGCCGCGGGACCAGTTCCCAGGACGGGCTTTCAGTGGCGGGAGCAGTCATGCATTACATTCTGGACAGGATCCGCGCAAAAACCCTGTTTGCCACGCACTTTCACGAATTGACCGATACCCGTCACAGAAGCCTGCTCAACCTTTCCATGGCTGTCGTCGAAAAGGCTGACGATGTGATTTTTCTTAAAAAAGTGAAAGAAGGGCCTTCGGCCAATTCCTACGGTATACATGTGGCAAGGCTTGCGGGACTTCCGGAGGAAGTTATCCTCCAGGCGGGAAAAACCCTGTACCAGGTCGCCCCGGCGGGAATTCCGGAAAAACAGGGCCGCAGGCAGGAGGAGCTTTTTTCCATTGACGATGTCATTCTCCGGGAGCTTAAGGAGCTTTCCATCGATAACCTGACTCCTCTCGAAGCCCTCAATCAGCTTTATAAATGGAAAAAATGTATCGATTCATCTGAAGCAGAAATCTAGATTTTCCGGTATGTGCTGTCATGGAACACAAAACATTTCTGCCCTGGATTCGAGGCATCGTCTTTCCCCTGGTATGCAGACTCTGCGGCTGTATGATGATGAGGGCAGGCAGGGCCTGCCCGCTCTGTTCCGACTGTGAAAAGGAACTGCCGGAAGTAGGGGATTGTCGCTGCCGGATATGCGGAAGGAGTCTCATTTCCGAAGACGAAACCTGCATGATCTGCAGAAAACGGGCTTCGCTTTTTAATATGGAGCAAAACAGGTCGGTTTTTGAGTACAGGGACCAGGCAAAAGAACTGATTCACCAGTATAAATTCAGCCAGGCCCGTGGTTTATACGTTTATTTTGCGGAACGGCTGACCCTGGAATATAATTCCTTCTTCCCGGGGCTTGTTGCCGTGCCTGTGCCGACCAGCCGGAAAAGCCTTAGAACAAGGGGATGGGACCATATGGGTATAATCGCGGACATGATGCATTCAGCCGGAAAAGTTCCCGTTGAGAAATTTCTCGAACACCACGGCCGGCACGCCCAGAAGGAACTCGATTATGAGGGGCGCCTCACAAATATTAAAGGCAGCATCGGGCTTAAGGCTGCCTCCTGTCGTCTGCCGGAGGACGCACTACTGCTGGATGATGTGTTTACCACCGGTGCCACTGTCAGCGAATGCGCGGCTGTTCTCAAGTCCGCCGGTGTTAAACGGGTATATTCCCTGACCCTTGCCATAGATTGACAGAAACCTTTTCTATTGTTATTATTGTATTAACATCGTGGTTTGGTAAGATGAGAGGAGTCCGAAAGCGACTCCTTTTTTATAGGTAAATACGTGGTTTATGAAGAATTGGAAGACAGGCTTCTGCCTGTAGTGGAACCTGTCGTACAGGGCATGGGATTCCGGATCGTGTCTCTTAAATCCTGGACTAAGAGGGAAACACTGCATGTCCACCTGACTCTGCACGGTACGGAGGGTGTTTCGCTCCAGGACTGCGCCACAATATACCGGACCCTGGTTCCGCGCATAGAGGTGTTTGCCGGTACGACGGACCTTCATGTGGAGGTTTCTTCGCCCGGTATTAACAGGATACTTAAAAACGGCAGGGAATTCGAAATTTTCGAGGGAAAGCCGGTTATGTTCCTTCATAAGGAAAATGAGGATTGGGTCAAGGGGACCATAGATGCATCCGATGCCGGGGGAACAACCATAGTGATGCAGGAAGGGAAACGAAAGTTTACCTATGAAGAAATAATCAAGGCAAAATTATTTTAAACACCGGGATGGATTTTGATTCGAGACAGAATGAGAGGGGGAATAGACAAAGCATATGAGTTCTGAATTGGCAGAGGCAGTACGGCTGCTCGTTAATGACAGGGGAATTTCCGAAGAACTGGTTCTGAAAACCATTGAAGAATTTCTTCTGGCCGCATACAAGAAAAAATTTGGAACCTGTGATAATGCTGAGGTTACATTTTCCGAGGACGGCTCGGACGTCAAGATTTCCGCCCGGAAACTCATCGTGGATGATGACGATCTGGTCGATCCCGTGGCGGAGATACCCCTTGAGGAAGCGCTGGAATTCAACGAAGAAAGCAAGGTGGGGTACGAGCTGCTCATAGAAATTGATCCAAAAAGTTTTGACAGGGTCGCGATACAGAGCGCCAAACAGAAAGCGCGGCAGGTTCTCCGGGAAATCCAGAAAGATACGCTTTATTCCGAGTTCAAGGAAAAAGTGGGTGAAATGATAATCGGGTATTATCAGCGTGAGAGAAACGGAAACATCTACGTTGATCTCGGAAGAGTCGAAGGTATTCTTCCAAAACGGTATCAATCCCCCAGGGAGACGTACCGGGACAACGACAGAATAAAGGCCATGATATTCGAGGTAAACAAGACGCCGGCCGGACTCCAGATTGTTTTGTCCAGGACCCATACTGATTTCGTCAAGAAAATATTCGAGCTTGAAGTTCCCGAGGTATACGACAAGACCGTAGAAATTTTTAAAATTGTCAGGGAGCCCGGATACCGCACTAAAATAGCCGTGTACTCCAACAGGGAAGACATCGATCCCGTGGGCGCCTGCGTGGGCATGAAGGGTGTGCGGATACAGTCCATAGTGCGGGAAATGGAAGGCGAGAAAATAGACATTCTCAAATACGAGACTGATCCGAAGACCTTTATTAAAAACGCCCTTTCTCCTGCGGAAGTTGAAACGGTCATCGTTCTCGACGAATCGAAACGCCAGGTGCTGGCCGTTGTTTCGGAAAGCCAGCTGTCTCTCGCCATAGGTAAACAGGGGCTGAATGTACGGCTGGCGAACAGGCTCGTTGACTGGAACATCGATGTCAAAACACAGGAACAGTTCGAGGAAATGGATATATCGGCGGAAACAAAAAGGACGCTTTCCGAACTTTTCTCCGATATCCCGGAGGAAAGCGAAGAAATCACCAATATCGCGGAACTGCCTGGTATTCCCGAGCGAATTGTCGGCTTATTGAAGGAAAACGGCATCGAGCTTATTGAAACCTTGGTCAATATGAATCATGATGAACTCGCAAACTTGGAAAGACTTACGGATAGCGATGTTGAGCTCCTTAAGTCCATAATTTCCGAGAATGTTGAGATTATTGAAGAAGATGTGTATGCTGACACTGAGTCCGAAGAGTCCGAAGAGTCCGAAGAGTCCGAAGAGCCTGAAGAGCCTGAAGAGCCTGAAGAGCCTGAAGAGCCTGAAGAGCCTGAAGAGCCCGAAATGTCCGAAGAGCTTGAAGACTCTGAAGAGTCCGAGGAATCCGAAGAGGATACTGAAGAAGACGCGTATGTCTGTCCGGATTGCGGCAAT